>JAEUSS010000348.1 GCA_016788685.1 Prolixibacteraceae bacterium
AGCCGGAAAACTTAAAACTCATCAAAACGACATCAATACAGCCCAATTAGTCTATGAAAATCTGGAATTCTGTTCGTAACCGCTTTACCGGCAAAAATGCATTTCTCTGGGTGATAGCCACAGGCCTGACCGCGGGATTTATATTCATGTTCGCCGGTAATAAAGCCGTTAAATATACTTCAACCGACGAATATTGCGCTTCCTGCCATGTACACCCTCATGCCGAACAAAGCTGGAAACTCTCCAAACATTACGACAATAAATCAGGCGTAATTGTGCACTGTACGGAGTGCCACCTTCCACCTCCCGGACACGGGATGTTGTTCGCCAAAGCCAAACACGGAGCAAAAGATGTGTACGGCCTCCTTTTTAAAGACTCGTCGGAATACAACTGGCCGGCCAAACGCAAACTCGAAGCTGCCAAAAAATTTGTTTATACCGAATCATGCATCAAATGCCACCAAAATTTATTCCCGAAAACGCTGACCGAAGAGGGTGAGAATGCCCACCTGAACTACATTACCAGTAAAACGGAAATCAGCTGCTTAAATTGTCACCTCGATGTCGGGCACTTTGACCCCAATTTCAAACACGAGCACAACGCTAATTTTGGGGTTACAGCTTCGGCAAGTACAGAAATTTTCACAGAACCAACATCTGTAACCTCTTTCACCAACTTCACTGAAAAGATTCCGGGAACCAGCGTGACTTTCGACATGGTGGCCATTCCCGAAGGGCAATTCCTGATGGGAAGTTCAAAAAAAGAACCTTTCAGAAAGCCGGATGAAGGCCCGGTGCATCCGGTAAAAGTATCCAGATTCTTCATGGCAAAAATTGAAGTAAGCTGGGACGAATACCTGGAATTCTTTAAAGCCACTTCGTCTCAGGGACGCAAAGAAGCTGAAGAAAATGAAAATGTGGATGCCATTTCGGGACCGACACCACCGTGGGGAGCACCCGATCAGGGCTGGGGAAAAGGTTCGCGACCGGCCATTACCATGTCGTGGAAAGCGGCTAACGTCTATTGCCAATGGCTGTCTCAGGTGACCGGGAAAAAATACCGGCTCCCAACCGAAGCCGAATGGGAATATGCTGCCCGAGGCGGAACAAAAACACCTTACTTCTTTGAAGGCGATCCGAAAAAACTCACTTCCGAAGGATTCTTCAGGAAAATTCTGGGAACTGACACGACCACCATTGCTTCGTATGTGGCCTACAAAGAAAACAGCTTCTCTCAGACGCTTGCACCCGAATCGGTCAAAGAGAATCCCTTCGGACTGAAAAACATGCTGGGCAATGTGTACGAATTTTGTTCGGACTATTATTCTCCGACCACCTACTCGGAATATAAAAAAGGCGTTGTCAATCCCAAGGGTCCCAAAAGAGGAAAGGAACATGTAATCAGAGGCGGATCGTTTAAAAGTGATGCCAAAGATGTACGCAGTGCCGCACGCGATTTCACTAAAAGCAAAGACTGGCTGGTTACCGACCCGCAAATGCCGAAGAGCGTGTGGTGGTATTCTGATTGTGTCGATGTCGGCTTCCGGGTAGTTTGCGAAGTAGACGAAAATATTAAATAGAAAACATATAATTCCCATGGAAAAGAAAAATAGCGGTATAAACCGGAGAAGATTTCTGGAATCGACAGCCTTGGCCGGCATCGGACTGTTAGGTGCAAGCGCTATGGTTTCAGGATGCAAAAAACAACTCGACGGAAAAGCTTTGGGCTTGCCTCCCATCCTGAAGGCTGCACCAAAAGGGAAAAAATTACGTGCCGGATTGGTGGGAACCGGAAACCGGGGAACCGGGGCAGCGATGAACTTTATCAGCAGCGGACCGGATCTGCACATTGTTGCTCTGGCTGATGTTTTTCAGGATAAAGTAGACGACTGCCGGGCTCGTTTCTCAAAACTAAAAATGGAAATTCCGGCCGAAAATTGTTTCTCCGGATTTGATGCTTATAAAAAACTGATGGCTCTGCCTGATGTTGATGTGGTTATACTGGCCACACCCCCGCAATTCAGGCCCGAGCACTTTAAAGAAGCGGTGTTACAAAACAAACATGTCTTCATGGAAAAGCCGGTAGCTGTCGATTCTGTCGGAATCCGTTCTGTCATTGCCAGTGCTAAAAAAGCTCAAGCCATTGGCCTGAATGTAGTTACCGGAACTCAACGCCGTCACCAGGAAGACTACATCGAAACCTACAAACAGGTTGCCAACGGCGCCATCGGAAAACCCGTTTCGGCCCGGGCATTCTGGAATCAGAACCACGTTTGGTTTCGCACCCGCGAGGAAGGGTGGGACGATATGACTTACATGATCCGCAACTGGAATAATTTCTGCTGGTTGTGCGGCGACCACATCCTGGACACCCACGTCCACAACATCGACATCATCAACTGGTTTATAGGCCGTCAGCCGGAAAGTGCCATTGGTTACGGAGGACGAATGCGCAGGTTAACCGGCGACCAGTACGACTTCTTCAGCATCGACTTCGATTACGGCGGTGGCGTATTCTCACACAGCATGTGCCGCCAAATCGACAATTGCGCTAACGGAACCGGCGAATTCATTATGGGAACCGAAGGTTACACCAACTGTGTCAATACCATCTGGAACCTGGACGGATCTGTCAAATGGAAGTTTGAATACCCCAAAGATGAAAACGGCAACGAAACCAATAAGCTGAAGATTCCGCCTTACGTTCAGGAGCACATGCACCTGGTGCACGCCATCCGAACCGGAGAATATGTAAATGAAGCTGAAACCACAGCCAATTCTACTCTTACAGCTATCATGGGCCGCACCGCTGCCTACACCGGAAAGAAAGTAACCTGGGAAGAAATATTTAAGTCTGACATGGACCTTGGCCCAAAAGAAATTGCCTTCGGACCGGTCGACATGCAGTTTGAAGTACCCATTCCGGGAACAGCCCACAAGGCATAATCGTTAACATTTAAAATTTTAACCTCAACACAATAGCTTTTCATCCTGAATTTCGGGATCTTTTCTAAACCAACTAGTAACTGCCAGTGACGGGAAATAACCACCCTTAACTGGCAGTTTTTTATACATCACCCCAATCTGAAAAGCCGTAGTGATGATTTGAACCTGAAAATCTCTATCTTTAACCCTCGGTTAACCCTGTCTTTCCTGAAGAAACGGGTTAATTTCCGACTGCAAAAAGATGAAGACCAAAAAAATTGACCCATGTTTTCACTGATAATTCCGGTTTATAATGAAGAAGATCTGATCAACGAACTTGCCGTACGGTCAGTAAAAGCCATCGAATCGTTTACTCCCAACTATGAGGTTTTGTTTATAAACGATGGAAGTACCGACTCAACCCTCCGGAAACTCATCGAAGTACGCAAACAGTTTTCAAGGATAAAAATCATTGATTTGTCCCGCAACTTCGGTCACCAGGCAGCCTTCACCGCCGGACTGGAAATGGCACTCGGCAACTACGTGGCCATGATGGACGGCGACCTTCAGGATCCTCCTGAACTGTTGCCTGAAATGTACCGCAAAATTAAAGAAGACGGATTTGACATTGTCAGCGGTAAACGTCTGGGCAGAAAGGGGAAACGCTTCCGGTTTACGACCAACGTGTTTCATGCCTTCTTTAAAAAGGTGTCGGGTATGGAAGACGTTGAAAATTCGGGCAATTTTTCGATCATGAACCGAGCTGCCGTCAATGCTATGGTCCAAATGAAAGAGAGCATCCGTTATCTGCCCGGGCTGCGGTCGTTTATCGGTTTCAGGCAAGGCTATGTAGAGTACATCCGTGAAGACCGTCTGGGAGGCGAACCTAAAATGACCCTCGGGAAACTCATGGTTTTAGGAGCCGATGCCATCTTTTCATTTTCAAAGTTCCCGATCAAGGTCTGTTTGTTCCTGGGTCTTTTCGGAACTATTATTTTTCTGATCGCCGGAATCTATGTATTGCTGGCCAAATCACTTGGATTTGCATTAATCGGCTGGTCATCAACGGTACTAAGCATCTACTTCCTGGGGTCCATCCAACTGATTTTTCTGGGAGTGGTCGGCGAATACGTTTACCGCATTTACAAAGAATCGCAAAACCGCCCCATTTACCTCGTGAAAAAATTCTACGATGCCGAAACGGAATAATGAGCGAAAAAAGACTTAAAATATTCTTCTGGGCCCTTGCACTGGCCGTACTGGCAGCGATGCTGCTGATCAGTCGTGACGCGGGTATTTCGGGCGATGAAGAAGTGCATTATGTGCATTCTGAAATGGTTTATAACTATTTTGCCACGACTGGCGCCGATCAGTCTTCACTCAACACACCCAAAACCCACCTCCAATATTACGGACAGGCTTTCGACAATCTGGTCACCATCCTGATCCACTGGTTTGGAATCGAAGATATCTATGGTTTCCGGCACCTGATGTGCAGCATCTCCGGCTGGCTGACTATCCTGGTAACAGCTTTGTTTGCCGCTTATTTATCGGGATACGGAGCTGCCATATGGGTTGTACTGCTGTTTGGCATTTCTCCCGGATTTCTGGGGCACGCCCAAAACAACCTCAAAGACATTCCTTTTGCCCTGGCTTACATCGCCAGTATTTTCTATTCGCTGAAACTTACTTTTCAGGAAAAACCGAAAAAAAAGCTAACCATCATCCTGCTGATAATGAGCATCGCTTTATCCATCGGGATACGTGCCGGGGGTATTCTCGTTGTGTTTTATCTTGGCTTCTTCATGTTCCTGAAATTCATGCTGGATTGGATGAAGAGCAAGCAGTTTAATCCGGTACAACTGAAAAAACAACTGATCCTGTTTCTGGGAGTTTCGATCGCCGGATACCTTCTGGGGCTGATAACCTGGCCGTATGCGCTGCAAAATCCGTTGTTTCACCCCTGGAAATCGTACCAGGTGATGACTCATTTCCCGACTACCGTCCGCCAGATTTTTGAGGGCTACTTCGACTGGTCAGACGTCCACCCCTGGTATTACCTGCCAAAATACATGGCCATTACCATTCCGGTTGCAGTGTTTGCCGGACTGATTGCTTTTTTCCTGAATACCCGAAAGAACTATTCATCCGAACAGAAAATTCAACTATCGCTGGTCGTTTTCACCGTTCTGTTTCCGGTTATTTTCGTTATCCTGAAACAGTCGAATTTATATGGTTCGTGGCGCCATTTCCTGTTCATTTACCCCGGAATCATACTGATCTCGGCCCTCGGAGTCCAAGCACTTCTGATTCGTTTTAAACTGCAAATCATGAAAGTCTCAGCAGTTGTTTTATTGGCGGTAATGTTTGTGCACCCACTGAAGTTTATGGCTGCTAATCATCCGTACTACTATTTATACTACAACGAGTTTACCGGAGGCCTGAGAGGTGCATACGGCAACTACGAAACCGACTATTATTACCACAGCATGCGCAAAGGTGCCGAATGGCTTCAGGAATACCTGAAAGATAAACCGGGAAACGGCCCGATCATCATCGGCGGCAATTTTCCTGTTCAATGGTACTTCAGAAAAGAAAAGACTGTAAAGTTTGTTTATTTTCCCTACCAGAACCGCAGTGCTTACGATTGGGACTACGCCATCGTAGCCAACAGTTATATTCCACCTTTTCAGCTGAAAAACAAAATCTGGCCTCCGGCAAATACAATTCATACTATCTTTGCCGATGGAATTCCGGTTTGTGCAGTTATTGAACGGGTTACAAAAGATGATTTCCGGGCTATTCAGGAGACTGAAAAAGGCGATAACATTAAATCTGCGTTGTTATTTCAACAAGCATTGAAAATTGACCCGCAAAATGAATTGATCTGTTATAAATTTGCCGAGTCTTTGATTTCATCAAATCAGAACAATGAGGCCGGGCAAATGCTCAATAAATGCCTGAAAATTAACCCGGATTACGAACCGGCACTTGTTTTGCTGGGTGACGAAGCATTAAAGAGGAATGATCCGGAAAGTGCAGCTCAATTCTACGAAAAGACAATCCGGACAAACCGTAAATATTTCAGAGCCTATCCGAAACTAGCCGGAATTTATGCAGAAACAGATGTAGACAAAGCTCGCAAAGTGCTGAGAGACTGCCTGAAATTAAATCCGAGGTACCGACCGGCGCTGGAAGCAATGGCCGAAACTTACCGGAAAACAGATCCTGAAGTAGCGCGCAAATACGATGAACAGATAAATAAATTTAAATAACTCATTAAAAATTAATACAATGAAAAAGATGATGATCATGGCCTTACTAGGCTTGATGTTTATGGGAGGAGCAAATGCTATGGCCCAGGAAGATTCAGCAACCGTAGCAGAAGAACCGAAAGATACCATTTCAATTGACAACATGGAACCTATCTTCTACGAAGAAGAAGCTGCCGAGGAACCATCAAACACAATGACTTACGCCCTGATTGGCGGAATCGTAGTTATTGGTGGTGCCGCATTCTTTTACATGCGTAAAAAGAAAAAATAAGCAATAAACCCACTGTCAGAAAAGCTCCCCGTGCAACGGAGAGCTTTTTTTTCGCCTAATCCACGTGTTTTTTCATAAACACCCCGGCAACATCCAAATCCGTCGGAGTCGTGATTTTGATATTTTCCGGATTCCCTTCAACCATCGTAATCGGATGCCCCGCCTTTTCAGCAACCGAAGCGTCGTCGGTAAACAGCGGATCAAAAGGCTGACTGAATGCATCCAGAATTTGTTTGCTCCGGAAGGTTTGCGGCGTCTGCACACTGAAATACAGACTGCGGTCAACCGAAAAACTCCGCCTCCCGTCAAGTTTCCGAAGTGATTCGGTAACCGGCAAAACCGGAATCGCATTTCCGGTCTCTTGCGCTGCCTGAAAGCATCTGTCAAGAGTTTCCCGGCTTACGAGAGGCCTCACCCCGTCGTGAATAAAAACAATCCCATCGCCCTGAATGTGCCCCAATCCGTTCCGCACCGAATGAAAGCGGGTTTCTCCGCCTGAAACCACCTGATGAGGCAATAAAAACCCATGCTTCAGGCACAGATCCGACCAGAAACTTTTTTGCGCCGCAGGCAGAACCAAAAAAAGCTCACAATCAGGATCATAGTCATAAAAACGCTGAATGGTGTGCATCAAAACCGGCTTCCCGCAAAGCTCAAGAAACTGTTTCGGAATATCGGTCCCCATCCGGCTTCCCGCCCCTCCGGCGACTATAATAACAAACTTTTTCATAGGTAAAACGTTGAAAGCAAAAATACGATTTTCAACGCTACATCCAGGTTTTATTATTGACGTATATCTTTTAAAAGTACAGAATCCGAAAGCAGGAGACTCAAAAAAAGTTGTACCTTAACCTCACACG
The DNA here is from genome assembly GCA_016788685.1 of Prolixibacteraceae bacterium. Classification (GTDB taxonomy): domain Bacteria; phylum Bacteroidota; class Bacteroidia; order Bacteroidales; family Prolixibacteraceae; genus Aquipluma. The sequence continues at coordinate 7,332 of JAEUSS010000348.1, forward strand.
AATGTTTAAAATCTAATCATATGCAAGACGTACTGAATTTCCTTTCAGAACTAAAGGAAAATAACAACAAGGAATGGTTTGATCAAAACCGTGACCGCTATCAGGAATGCCGAAAAAAAGTTTTATTCCTCACCGAGCTGATTATCCACGAAATATCCCGGTTTGATCCGGAAATCGGGGCACAGAATCCGAAAGACTGTGTGTTTCGTATCTTCAGAGATGTGCGTTTTTCGGCCGATAAAACGCCATACAAAACCAACATGGGAAGCTTCATCGTGAAAGGGGGTAAAAAAAGTTCCTGCGCCGGCTACTATCTGCACCTTGAGCCAGGCGCTTCTTTTGTGGGCGGAGGTTCGTACTGCCCGCCTGCCGATGCGCTGAAAGCCATGCGGACAGAAATTTTTGACCACCCGGAAGAATTCAAACAGCTCATTCATAACGAATCATTCCGGAAAATCTATCCGACTTTGTACGATGATAAACTGAAGACAGCCCCCAAAGGATTTCCGAAGGATTTTCCGGACATGGACTTACTGAAATACAAATCGTTTGCCTTCGGTTCGAACCTTGATGATTCGGTGGTCGTCAGTGATGCATACGTAAGCCGTGTCGTGGCTTCTTTAAAGGAGCTGTATCCGGTAAATCGGTTCCTGAACAACGCACTGGACAAATGGCTGTAATTTTCTCATGCAAAAAAACATCAGTTTCATTGGGTTATTTCGGCCATTCGTACGAAAAAACGACTATTTCTGAAAATTGTTTGAAAAAGAGGGTTACTAAAACGCAAATGGAGGAATTAAGGTTTGAATGAATATTATTCATGCATCCACCAAATTCGGCATATTAGTCAAAAATAGTTGGTAAAAAGCTTTGGAAGGCTTGTCAAGATAGATAATACAGAAAGTTTGATGAACTTAGTTTCATCAAACTTTTTATGTTTATGAAAAAATCAAAAAAAACGATGTTGGGCGTGTGGTT
>JAEUSS010000349.1 GCA_016788685.1 Prolixibacteraceae bacterium
AACCACACGCCCAACATCGTTTTTTTTGATTTTTTCATAAACATAAAAAGTTTGATGAAACTAAGTTCATCAAACTTTCTGTATTATCTATCTTGACAAGCCTTCCAAAGCTTTTTACCAACTATTTTTGACTAATATGCCCATATTAACAAACAAAAAGTCCTGCTTTTCATTCGGATGACCGGATAAAAAGCAGGACTTTTCAGTACTAAAGAGCGCCGGCTATACTTCTCTATTCATAACATTAAGTTTTCCGAGCAACCAGAAGACCAACGAAAGCACAACACCAACAATAGCGGCAAAAGCCATTCCTTTCAGCTGAACTGAACCAATGTTAATACTGGCTCCGCTTACTCCAACCACAAAAGTTACAGCTCCCAGAACCATATTGCTGTTTTTGCTAAAATCAACTTTCTGTTCAACAAACATGCGGAACCCCTGAACTGCAATTACTCCGTAAAGCAACATGGTAATTCCACCCATTACAGCATTCGGGATCGTCGAAATTGCAGCAGAAACTTTTCCCACACATGAAAAAGCGATGGCCAGAATGGCAGCGCCACGGATGACCCAAACCGAATAAACACGGGTAATAGCCATTACACCAATATTTTCGCCGTATGTAGTATTGGGCGGCGAACCTGCAAATCCGGATAATACATTACTGATTCCGTCACCAAGTAACGAACGGTGCAAACCTGGTTTTTCCATCAGGTCCGATTCGGTAATTTTTCCGGTCACAATCAGGTGACTGATATGTTCCGCAAGTACAACAATACAGGCCGGAGCTATAATTATAATGGCATTCAGGTCAAAAACCGGAGTGTGGAATTTGGGCAAAGCGAGCCAGGCAGCATTACTGATTGCAGCAGTATCGACCATTCCCATAGCCAGTGCCAGCAAATAACCAACCACTACAGCAAAAAGAATCGGAATTACCTGCATAAATCCCCGGAAAAGAACCGAACCGGCAATACCGACAAGCAGCGTAAACATGGAGACAATAACCGTATTGCTGTCCATCACAAACGGCTGCACAGTTTGTCCGACCGAAGCAGGCCAGGGAGCCAGACCCGCTTGCTGCGCTGCCACGGGAGCCAGCTCGAGACCGATGATGGCCACCACAGCACCCATAACGGCCGGCGGCATTACAATGTCAATCCAGCTGATTCCCCAATATTTAACCACAAATGAAATGGCTATAAAAAACAGACCGAAAAAGATGAATCCCGACTGAGCATGAGCAAAACCTCCTGAAGTACTTATTACCAGCATAACCGGCGCTATAAAAGCGAAACTGGATCCCAGGTAAGCCGGAATACCGCCCTTGGTAACCCAAGTGTATATTAAAGTACCAATACCATTCATTAACAACGCAATAGCCGGGTCGACCCCAAGCAGAATAGGAACCAGGATAGTGGCCCCAAACATTGCCGTTAAATGCTGAAAACTAAGTGGTAAGCTTTCTAAAACTGGAAGCTTCTCATGAATGCCGATGATTCGTCTTGCCATTTGTGATTCTCCTTTGATTAAAGATTTATAAAATTGATTTCGGGTTCGGTTCTTTATAAAAAAACCGGGTGAAATTAACAATACTTTCAGAAAATGACATGCCCGTAAAAAATTAGATATTCACAAATTTTGTTAGCAAACACGTGCACCCGGATTGTTTTAAGTACCCGAAACAAAGAAAAGACAAATGCAATGTACCTGTGCGGAGCTGCTCCCCCGAAGACTGTACCGGAATTAAAGCTGATTCTCTTTCACCATCAGTTGCAGCAAATTCGCTTCCAGTTCTTTTTCTGAAATCTTTTTACCGATAAAAACCAGCTTGCTGAAACGTTCCTGATCACCCCACGGACTTCCGACTTCGAACATAAAATTGCTGCGAACCGCATGAAAGACAAACTGATCTTCGGTCTGATCAAAACTCATAATCCCCTTCACCCTGAAAATGGTTTCCTGGTTGAAGTACAAAAAATTCTGCATCCATAACCCAAATTTATTGACATCAAAACTACCTCTAAACGTAAAGCCAACAGAAGAAATATCGTGTAACAATAATTGCCCTGTACTTTTCGGATTGTGGATAAATGATTTTTGAGCCGGGTTCATTTCAGGAGCGACAATCCTGCAAAATGACAACGTTGATTTACCGATCACCTCGCCCGAGAACGAATTCGTGTCGAGCACGTCAATACGGTCCACCGCACCAAAGCTTACAGGCTCTATTTTGGCCATCGGATTAGCGGCCCTGATCATTTCTGAAAGTTTCAGCACGTAATCGCGGTGAACACAGTCTGTTTTATTCAGCAACACCAAATCAGCCAGCGCCAGTTGTTTCCTGACTTCCGGCTGCTCATCAAACAGATCTTCCATATTTACCGCATCGGCTACACAAACCACACTGTCGATCCGAAACCGCTGCTGAACCGTGCTGCCCGAGATAAACGCATCGACAATGCCCGATGGATCGGCAATACCGGTTGTTTCAACCAGTAAATGATCAAACTCATATGCGCTGCCGAGCAGTGTTTCGAGCGTGTGCAGAAAATCTTCACCCAACGAGCAACAAATACATCCGTTACTCAGCTCAAAAATGGCGTCAGGAGCTGCTGCAATCAGTCCCCCGTCGATTCCGGTTTCGCCAAATTCGTTTTCAATCACCGCAAATTTCTTCTCCGGGTGTTTTCCGATCAGCTTATTGAGTAAACTGGTTTTTCCGGCACCTAAAAAACCGGTAATAATCGTTACGGGTATTCGTTCCTGATCCATTTCTTTGAATTCTGAAATTTATAAAAACATCGCTCAAAAATAGGAAATAACCGCACTTCGCCAACAACCGGAGACGAATCGGATTTCGCAGAAACAGATTTGGTGACGAACGTCTTTTTTGTGCATTTTTGAACTCGCAAATTTTACGCCCATGACTATTGTTTTACTTTTAATGCTGGCCGGAATAATTGCTGGCTTTTCGATCAGCCGCTATCCGCAGCTGCTCAAACTAAACGACAAGCTGACTTCCGCAGCTATCTATGCCCTGCTGTTTCTGCTCGGGATATCGGTCGGACTGAACAAGACCATCATCCAGAACCTCGACAAAATTGGCGTTCAGGCCATTATCATTACTTTGGGTGCAGTCTCCGGCAGTGTGCTCGCACTATGGGTTTTGTACCGGTTCTTTTTCAAACCCGAAAAATCTAACGGAGGCCGGAATGAAAAATAGCCTGATTATCCTGACATTTTTTGTTTTGGGCGTTGTTTTGGGGCTCAACGAAAAACTGCCCGACCTGATGATGCAAACCGACTTCAGCATGTATGCGCTTTATGTACTGATGTTTCTGGTCGGAATAGGTATTGGTGCCGACAAAAACTCATGGTCAGTCTTAAAAACGATGAAGATCAAAGTATTTTTGGTTCCCTTAGGCGTTATTGCCGGAACCTTTATCGGAACAGCACTTGCTTCGCTGCTCCTTCCGGATTTAAAACTGAAAGAAGTGCTGGCTGTCGGTGCCGGATTCGGATATTACAGTCTTTCCAGTCTTTTCATCACCCAGCTAAGCGGCGAGATGCTCGGAGTGACCGCATTACTATCGAACATCCTGCGCGAAATACTAACACTGCTGGCAACGCCACTGCTGGTTCAGTATTTCGGAAAACTGGCCGGGATTGCTTCAGGAGGAGCCACATCAATGGACACGACACTTCCGGTAATTACACGCTATTCGGGAAAAGAATGGAGTATTATCTCGGTTTTCAGCGGAGTTGTTCTAACCTTGCTGGTTCCGTTTCTGGTTACATTTATCCTGAAGTTCTGTTAAATAAGCAACTGCGAGAGCCGGTCGTACACCAATGCTCCGGTGGATTGAAGAACTTTTTTCGACTGATGACCGTTGGCGATCAAAATGCACAGACACCCCAGTTCGGTCGCCACTTCAAAATCGTGAACAGTATCGCCAATCAGGATCAACTCGGACGCATTCAGGTTTTGCCCGGCGATTAAGCGATGTGCGTTTTCTAATTTTGACGTTGCGTAGTGATTATCCAGTCCGGAAACATGCTCGAAAAAGTGATCAATTTTCTGGTAGCTGAGACACTCTTCAAGCATATCCTGTTCCATTGCCGACAAAACAAACTGCCTGACTCCAATCGCCTGAAAATATTTCAGAACACGCAACGAGTCAGCATGGAGGCTGCAATCGTTCACCTGTTCGTTATAGCGCACAATAAATTCCGTTGCCGGAATTTCAAAAGGTTCCGACTCGAAGTCAAATCCGATTTTCTGGTAATAATCCCTTACCGGAAACTTAAAAACATCCTGATAATCAGCTACCGACAATAAAGGAAGATTCCTTTTTCCGAGCATTTCGTTGATCGTCCGAACAGCCAGCTGCGTGTCGTTCAGCAAAGTACCGTTCCAATCCCAGAGGACACCTCCGATCCGACTAATCATCTTTTTGATATTATATGTGACATTTGTTTAAAAGAGGATTTGCATACATCTGCAGGAACATCTGACGAATGTCCGCTTGATCTCCGGGAATGAGCGAAACCGCTTCATCCACCATCGCGACAAACTGAGCATACTGTTCAGCCGAATAATGTCCGGCATTGGTGTTGGTCTGACTGAGAATATCTGCTGCGATGTAATTATTTGCCCAAAGTTTAAAATTGGCATAAATCTGCTGATCGATGTGATCTGCAAGCTTCTCAATCTGTCCCGACCCCGTTTCTTCCCGGGCAAACAAATCAATAACATCAGTTATCGGCTCACCAAAGCCAAAATGAACATGACCTTTCGGGCGGGTTAAGCCTTCGCCCATACTTCTGAGGTCATCTTCCTGCGTTTTTTCAAACCCTTCGGTTTTCTTTTTATATAGCTCGGCAACTTTAGAAATGCCACACGGTTCTATTTCATAAGAAATTGAAAGCGGAACAATTCTTAAATCTTTAAATCCTTTTGCAAAGTCATCGGCATTGCTCAGGTTCAGCATCTTCAGGATAGCCAACTGTGTTTTATCATTGCCATCTTTGGTTCTTCCTTCGCGTTGCGCGATCCAGACCGAGGTATTTTTGCGGGTTATATCTCTCCGGATGTATTCTGAAAGCTTTTGCGAAGCCAAGAGCAACTCCCGGGCCGGCAAATTGCGTTTAACCACAAATGCCCGGTTCAGTTTCACCACGTATTCAATCCAGTTCTCAATCAGCAAATTATTGCCGATGGCTATCTCGGTGGTATTCATTCCTTCCAGCACAATCAGATAATTCATCAGGGCTGAATCGAGAATAATGTCACGATGGTTTGAAATAAACAGGTAACTGGCATGTCGGTCCAGCTTTTCGAGCCCGCTGCAAGTCAGCCCATCGGTAGAGCGCTTCAGTATCAGTTCATCGATCAACTGAGAAACAAATTTCAGTTGCAGTTCTTTGATGGAATGCACATTTTCAAGCATCACCTTAAATTGATCAATTCTGGCCGGATCTTTAGACACGAATTGCAAAACCTGCTGAAAGTTTTCATCCTTAAGAAGCAACCTGAGGTAATGATTTACCTCCGAATCGTCAAACGGGCGAATATCGTCGAAATTAATTTTATGAACCATCCCTTTTTAATTTTTTAACGCGCAAATATAGTAATTGAGATCGAACAACAGATATTTCCCTTCATTATTTTATCTGCCAACATCAGCAATAAAACACTAAAAAACAGACAATTAAAGCCGATATGACAAAAAACAAGTTTAGAATAAATGAAATAACGAGTCGGAAAATCGCTTGAAAAGCGGATAAATTTCATTAAAACTGATAGCGAATCTGGATTTTAATTTCCGATTTTGTTGACGAACCGGCCGTCTGTTCGACATCTGTTTTGGGAAACTGGTGAGTTGCGGCAAACTTCAGCCAAAGCGTAAGATTGCCCCCGAACCTGCGCTGCCAGTTTAAATATGCGCGCAGCCCGTCTCCGTATAGCGCCGGAACGGAGAAAGCATACAAAACATCATTCTCGTAAGCGTACAAACGCGAATTATAACTGTCCGTTTTAAAATAGGCAAGGCGTCCGTTAAGTGCATACAACTTCTCAACCGGTTTAAAATTTACATCCTGGCAAATCAAAAAACCGCTTTCGCTTTTTTGCTTCGAATAAAAAGAAAACTCAAGCCTGCTTTTCAGTTTAAACTGTTCACCGGCATCGCCGGTAAAATTAAGCCGGATGCGATTGATCAGTTGCTGACCGTTGTACTTCAAGGCCCCTGAAACCAGCCGTTGCTCCTTGTCTTCCTGAAAAAACCTCAGGTAAACATTGGTGGTTCGTGTCGGACTGTATGACACCTGGGCCAGAAACTCAGCTCCGGAAGAAGGCGCTGCTGTAGTATATTTCATCCACCGATACTTAAAAAAATCGGCATAGCCCCAAATTATCCAGCGCGGCGCGGGAAAAATCTTCATGCCCAGATATGCGCCGGTTTCATCGTTAATGCGCGATGATTCGGCAAAAGCATTCGAATAAAAGCTAAAATAATTTTTATTGATATTCCGGTAAACCAACGTCAATTCAGCATTCGAGGCTGGTTTCAACATAAGGCCTGTCAATAAAGCCCGTCCTGATTTTCCACTGATCGCTGCCTCCCCAAACAAGAACACATTCTTTACGGATCCTTTCCAGTCTACCCCGCCAACCAGGTTATCCTTCCCTTCCGGTAAAAACTGATTATACGGCTCATCACTTCTGTTCATTCCCGTGTCAAAACGGGTATAAACTGTCGACAGCCCTACCGACCAGCGCCCGGATGAATAACTCACCTGTCCGCCTCCGGCAAGCTGCCCCAGCGAGTTTTCTCCGGCAATCTCCGAACCGGTGCGGTGGTATCCGCTGGTCTGAAATGCTCCGAAATAAGGTTTTCCTTCCAGAGTATCAAGGTTTGCATCGATCTGTGTCCGCGAGATAAACGGCGAAACGGTAAAACGACCCGACCTGAAATAACCTGCCAGCCCCCTGAAAAACTGATTCTCGTCGGTTGATGAATACGACCGGATTCCCGGTGCCGACCGGAAAACCTGTGTTGTCTCTGCCGATTTACCCATCGAGAAACCTTGCCACGCAACCAATCCCTGTCCAAACCGGATACTGTAATCTCCGGCAAAAAGTCGGCTCCCTCCTTTTCCGGTCCTGAAATTGACATACGCGCTGGTGTAATCGAACCCATGAGGATTGGACTGGCTAAAAAATGCCTCGCCCGGATCCTTCTCTCCGACCGCCCCATACTCCAGACCAGGCGAAACGTGTTTCAGGCGAAGGTAATAGCGCTCCGGAGAACCTTCATATTTGGACTGATCGGTGGCCCCCGACGGAGCAATAACCCGTGTTGATCTGACAAAAATCTCATTCGAGCTTTTCTTCGTCCGGACATTCTCCGGAAGCCCGAAACTGATAAATGTTTCTATTTTCTGAAGAACATCTGGAGTAAATCCATCGATGGAAGCCATTTCGTAGAGGCTGTAAATGAATCCGGTCTTCTCCCGGAAACGCAGCAGATTATTGACCTGAACCTCCGACAGCAGGTGCAAACGAAGCAGTTCACCGGCTTGGGCCGAATTAATAAGCAGCGGATTTTGCCTGAAACTTTCCAGATCATCCAGGATTTCCTGAATATCGGCATCATCACTCATGTTGTCGCCCATCGACTCCAGCAAATCTTCAACCGTTTGCTGCACGGCAGGCTCCTGGGCATAAAGATGTCCTGTGACCACCCAAAGACTCAGCACGAAAATTAGCTTTTTCATCTTCCGAACTGATATTGAAATGAAACAGAAGGCGAATTCCCCAAATACTGATGATAAGAACCGGCTACATCCATCGTCAGCTTTTTAACCTGAAAGCCAATCCCGGCCGAGAACAGGTATGGTTTTCCGGATACACCGGCTCTTAACCAGAGCCTTTTCAAAATACTGTACTCCATCCCCGTTTTAAGCCTGAATTGGCGACTGAAATCGTTTTCAAGACCTGAAGCCAGACTAAAAACTTCGGACACGCGGTAGAAAACCCCGACATTCAGGCGCGATGGATAACTAAAGTTTCCGGAGTAGGTTTTGACACCTGTTTGGTAAGGATTTAAAACATGTACACCAACCACCAGTCCGGAAGCTGGCAGGTACTGAAGCCCCAATTCTAACCCCGAGGAACTTGCAGAACGATTATCTTCAGACAAATACAAACGGTAATAATTGAACTGAACCCCGAAACGGAGCTTTGGAAACAAGTGCCGGGCGTACGAAAGTCCAAACTTTTCGTTGCGGAAAGGAATCTCGCCGAACTGATACAGCGAAAAGGCAAACACCGATGACTGAACCGGAAAGACCACCCAACCTGCCCGGGAAGACAATTCTTCGACAAGAAAACGGTTTTGAAAAGTTCCGCCGACTGTGGGATGGCTGATCCCTGCAAGCCCCGCCTGATTACCAAAAACCGACCAGCAACCATCCAGACCAGCCCATGCCTCACCCAATGCCTGATACTTTGAACCGGCAAAAGACTCTTCCTGCGCATTCGTTTTGAGCGCAGCAAGAACGAATAAGGCAAACAGGGCGACCGACGGTAACAATTTCATAACATTGAAGCAAAAAAAAGTTCCTGATAAAAAATCAGGAACTGATATGCTGCATACAAGTTACAACTATTTTGTTAATAAGTCAAGTCTAATTGGTTTTGTATCTGAATTTTATTTCGGCCAGATCACTATTTGCTTTTACAATTTTAGTTTTCAGTGTTTCTTTGAACGTATCGAGCTTTGCTGCCAGACTGGCATCACCAAGCGCCATCATCTGAACTGCAAGAATACCAGCATTTTGCGCTCCGTTCACAGCAACCGTAGCAACCGGTATTCCGGGAGGCATCTGTACTATCGCCAGCAACGAATCCAGTCCGTTCAGCGAAGCGTTGATCGGAACGCCGATAACCGGCAGGGTGGTCATCGCCGCAATAACGCCGGGTAAATGCGCTGCCATGCCTGCTGCTGCAATAATCACCTCTATTCCGCGGGCCTTTGCTCCTTTGGCGAACAATTCAACCGCATCAGGTGTGCGGTGAGCCGACAAAGCATTGATTTCAAAGGGAATCTCAAACTCATCCAAAATTTTTGCGGCCGCTTCCATCACCCCCAAATCCGAGGTGCTTCCCATAATAATACTTACTCTTGGTTCCATCTTTTCAGAATTTAATTTTTTCAATAGAAATTAGTTTTGTTACTTTGTCGCTTTATTTTTCAAGCCAAAAATAACTGAAAAATATTGAGAAAAAAATCATCTGTAAACCTGAATAATTTCAACTTTATTAGAGCATTAATGAAAAACGTAAAAATTCATGACAAAGAGTTTGAACTTTTCATTCCATATGAAAAGATCAGATCAATCGTTGAAGAAATGGCTGAAAAAATGAACAACGATTTTAAAGACAAAAATCCATTGTTTATTTGCATCCTGAATGGTTCGTTCATGTTTGCAGCCGAAATTTTCAAACGCATTTCATTGCTTGATGCTGAAATCTCTTTCATTAAACTGGCATCTTATTCAGGTACTAATACAACCGGAAGTGTCAAACAGCTGATCGGACTCAACGAGGGGCTGGCCGGCCGTACGGTCGTAATCCTGGAAGACATTGTTGACTCCGGAATTACAATTACCAACACGATCGAACAAATTAAAGCCATGAACCCGGCTGAAATCAAAATCGCGACCTTACTCCTGAAACCGGATGCACTCCGGACTGAAGTACAGCTCGACTACATCGGACTTGAAATCCCCAACGACTTCATTGTAGGTTACGGATTGGATTACAACGGCAGAGGACGCAACCTGATTGATATTTATAAAGTAACTGAAAAGTAACCCCATTTTATATTTGTAATGTTAAATCTTGTTTTATTTGGCCCTCCGGGTGCGGGAAAAGGCACTCAGGCTGACTTTCTTATTGAAAAATTTCAACTCATTCACCTCTCGACAGGCGATTTGTTGCGTACACAGATTGCAGCAGAAACCGAGCTGGGACTGGAGGCAAAAAGCTATATGGATAAAGGCTTCCTGGTGCCCGATTCAATTGTTATCGGCATGATTAAGTCAAAACTTCAGGAAAACAAAAATGCCACGGGATACATTTTTGACGGATTCCCCCGCACGGTCGCTCAGGCAAAAGCTCTTGACGAACTGTTGAATGAAAACGGCACTCCCGTTTCGGGAATGTTATGCCTCGATGTTGAAAAAGAAGAGTTGATCAGCCGCCTGCTTGGCCGGGGAAAAACCTCCGGACGTCCGGATGATCAGGATGTTTCGATCATCGAAAACCGCATTCAGGTGTACAACGAAAAAACAATGCCGATAAAAGATTACTATCAGGCTCAGAATAAATGTCACAAAATTCAGGGCATGGGTTCGGTCGAAGAAATCGCGCAAAGACTGATCGCCACGGTATCAGCATTATAAGATTCTGATAATAAATATAAAAGACGGATGGATAACGAGCCATTCGTCTTTTTTTGTTTAAATTCGCACCCTCAGAACACTGGTCTATGATCAGTCGCAGCTGACAAAATGCATTGTTACGAGTGGAGTGTTACGAGTTACTGGGATATCAGAACTCGAAACTCGGAACCCGAAACAAATAAACAACTTTGAACTATTTTCGATGGCAGAAACAAATTTTGTTGATTACGTTAAAATATATTGCAGATCAGGAAATGGCGGCCCCGGCTCTGCACATTTCAGAAGGGAAAAATCGGAGCCTAAGGGTGGTCCGGACGGAGGCGATGGCGGACGGGGCGGACACATCATCCTGCGGGGTAACGAACAAATGTGGACTTTACTCCACCTGAAATACCGCAAACACGTATTCGCCGGGCACGGCGAGTCGGGTGGTAAACAAACCAGCAGCGGCGCCGACGGCGAAGATATTTACCTGGATGTTCCGCTCGGAACCGTAGCCAAAGATGCAGAAACGGGCGAGTTCCTTTTCGAAATCACAAAAGAAGGTGAAACTCACATTATCGCCCAGGGCGGACGGGGCGGACTTGGAAACGTACATTTCAAATCGGCCACCCAGCAAACACCACGTTTTGCACAGCCCGGCGAACCTTTCACCGAAGGCTGGTTTACCCTCGAATTAAAAATCCTGGCCGATGTCGGACTGGTTGGATTCCCGAGTGCAGGTAAGTCAACCTTACTTTCGGTGGTTTCGGCCGCCAAACCCAAAATTGCCGATTACCCGTTTACCACCCTGGTCCCCAACCTCGGAATTGTTAGCTACCGCGACAACCAGTCGTTTGTGATGGCCGACATCCCCGGAATTATTGAAGGGGCTCACGAAGGAAAAGGCCTTGGACTTCGGTTCCTGCGCCACATCGAACGGAACTCGATGCTGCTGTTTATGGTTCCGGCTGATGCCAAAGACTACCGCAAAGAATACGGAATCCTGATGAATGAATTGCAGGAATACAATCCGGAGTTGCTCGATAAAGAACGTTTCCTGGTCATCAGTAAAAGTGATTTCCTGGATGAAGAACTCAAAGTTGAAATCGGCGAAGAACTCAAAGATATCCCGCACCTGTTTATTTCATCGGTCACCGGACAAGGAATCACGCAATTAAAAGATAAAATCTGGCAAATTCTGAATAAACCAAGCTCGGAGTAAACCGGAACCCGGAGTGCGATTCTGGCACTCCGGATTCCCGGGAGCTCAGGCTCTTTTTAACTTTTCTCTTATGGAATGGATACAACAATTAGATCAGTCGCTGTTATTGTTCCTGAACAGTTTCCACAGCAACTTCTGGGACAAAGCCGTTACGTTATTTACCAGCAAGGAAATCTGGATTCCGTTCTACCTGATGATTGTGTATCTCATCATCAAAACCTATAAGAAAAATTCGATTTACATTCTGATCCTGATCGGCCTGTCCATCGCGTTAAGCGACCAGTTTTCAGGATTGATTAAAAACTCGGTGCAGCGCCTGCGCCCCACGCACGACCCTGTTTTGGGCGACCTGGTTCACAACATATACAACCGTGGCGGTGCTTACGGGTATTTCTCGGCTCACGCTTCAAACACCTTTACCATAGCCATTATTGCAGCACGGTTGTTCAAAAACCACCTTTTTACCATCCTTATTTTCATCTGGGCGGTTCTGGTTTCATACACCCGCATCTACCTTGGGCTTCACTATCCGGGCGATGTGATCACGGGCTGGATCTGGGGCCTTTTAACCGGGCTGGCCTTCTACCAGCTGATGCTTATCATCCAGCGAAGGTATTTCAAATCGTCCCTTCCTGAAATTACAAAAACCGGAATTACCCGCCAGGATTCGATTCACATGCTTTTATTTGTAATGATCTACGTGGTAACCATACTTGTTACCATAAACAGATTAACCAAATATCAGTTTCTGAATTAATGGACACCGAAATCTTAAACCAGTACCAGTCGCTTGCCGCTCGTTATCAATCAGCCTACGACTCCAAAAAACAAGAGTTAAAACTCATTTCAATAGCCCGTTTCTTCAGTTTTACAGGCATTGTTCCGGCCTGGTATTACCTGAACCCGGTAAATCCGATACTGGCCCTGGCTGCCTCGTCCTTGTTGCTGGTGCTGTTCTTTTTCCTGATCAAAAAATTCATTCTGACCGAAAAACAACTGCTTTTTTATCGGCGGTTGGTTGAAATCAATCAAAACGAAAGAAGTGCCCTGAACCGGAATTTAAGCCCTTTTGACCCCGGAACCGAATTTACTGATCCGCATCACGATTACAGCTACGATTTAGATCTCTACGGAACGGGCTCTTTTTTTCAGTTCCTGAACCGAACCGTCACCGTCAGGGGAAAGAAACAACTTTCAGCCCTCCTGAACCAGACACAACGCACCGTCAGCGAAATCAGCAGCAGGCAGGAAGCCATTCGCGAACTTGCCGGAGAACTCTCCTGGCGACAAAATTTTATGGCTAAAGGAACCGAAACTGAAGATCAGAAAAACCAAACGCAGATTGATCAGTCCATCCGCCAGCACATTGCCCTGAAATCGGCAAAAACAATCCGGTATTTGCTTCTCTGCCTTCCGGCGCTGACTCTCTTGCTGATTGGTCTTAGCATCGCCGGAATCACCGAACGATCTTATTTCCTGCTGGCTCTTCTGGCTCAGTGGGCTATCTTCGTACTCTACAGCCCGACAATCAACAAGTTCCGGAGTCAATTCGAAAGTCAGGCTAAACTATTGAGCCATTACGTCGGGATGCTTCGCGAAATCGAAACGAAATCGTTCAGCAGCCAATACCTGGTTGCCCTGAAGGATAAACTTACCAACAAAGGGAAAACGGCAAGCATTGTCACATCCGGACTTCAGAAAATACTGAATGAATTCGATTACAGGCAAAACATTCTGGTGGGGCTTGTCCTTAACTCTGTTTTTCTTTGGGATGTCAGATGCATCTGTAAACTGTATAACTGGCAGCAAAACCACGCTGCCGATTTGCCTCACTGGCTGGAGGTAATCGCCGAAATGGATGCCCTGAGCAGTCTGGCCAACTGCAACTACAACCATCCGCAATGGGCTACACCCGAAGTTAGTCACTCCGGATTTTTATTTCAGGCCGAAAACCTCGGGCACCCGCTCATCGACGAAGCCCGGTGTGTCCGGAACTCCTTCCGGATTGCCAACAACGAACAGATTGTCATCATCACCGGCGCCAACATGGCCGGAAAAAGCACGTTCCTCCGGACGGTCGGAATCAACCTCATGCTGGCTTCCAACGGCTGCACCGTTTGTGCCGACAGCTTCGCCTTCAGCCCGGTCAGGGTATACACCAACATGCGCACCTCCGACAACCTGATGAACGACGAGTCATACTTTTACGCCGAATTGCTCCGCCTTCAGTCCATGCTCAACCTGATCCGAAACGGGGAACAACTTTTTGTCATCATCGACGAAATGCTAAAAGGCACCAACTCTGCCGACAAACTAAACGGCTCCAGAGAATTGATCCGCCAGCTCATTACGATGAAAACACACGGAATTGTAGCCACCCACGATTTAAACCTGACCGACCTTTCGCAGGTTTATCCTGAAGCTGTTAAAAACCGCTGCTTCGAAGTCCAGCTGCACTCCGACGAACTCACCTTCGATTATAAACTTACCGAAGGCGTTACCCGAACCATGAATGCCACTTTCCTGATGAAAAAAATGGGAATTATACCGAAAGACTAACACCCAGGGCTAAACTCTTTAATACCTGAAATTAATCTCTGAAACTGTTTAAATTTATATTGAACACGCTTCGGGGGGTCTTAAAGCTGTTCATTTATTTACCTCCGGCTTCGCCGGAGGCCATTCATATTCAAGTTCTTCGAACTTATA
>JAEUSS010000303.1 GCA_016788685.1 Prolixibacteraceae bacterium
ATATCTGTATTTTCTATTTAAAATTCGTAATCATTTTTAAGTCCGGATTGCTGTTTCAAGGGCTCCTGACGGAGGTTTAAAAACACTCCTGAAATTTGCCCTGGAGCCCGGATCTGACCATTTAAAAAAGGTTAAAAATCCTCAAATGCCTGAAACTGACTATTTATTTCCGTTGAAATCACTAGCTTTGCAGGCTTTAATTAACCGGAATTTTCGAAATCTTGCAAAGTTAGATTAAATCCTTAATTTTGTTACAAGTCGAAAAATAAATTCCATTAATACTGTTTTATGGCGAAAGTCAAGTACAGATTTAATGCTCACACACTTAGCTACGACAAAATTGTAATCAGCTTCAAAACCAAATTGAAGCGTTTTTTGGCCTTGTTCTCAACGACGTTGGTGTCATCGATACTGATCGCCGTGGGGATTCTTCAATTTTACGAGTCGCCCAGAATGCGGACGCTTAGCAAGGAAAATGAGCGTCTTTTGACCCAATACGAACTGCTTTACAAAGACCTTTCGACAATTGAAAAGGTGCTGGATGAAATTGAGCAGCGCGACAACAACCTTTACCGGGTGATTTTTGAGAGCGATCCGATTCCTTCATCCATCCGGAAAGCCGGATTTGGAGGCGTAAACCGCTACTCAAAACTCGAATCGTTTGACAACTCGGAACTGGTTATCAAAACGGCTGAAAAACTGGACATCCTGTCAAAACAGGCTTACATCCAGTCCAAATCATATGACGAGGTGATGAACCTGGCACTGAATAAGGAAAAACTGGTTGCCAGCATGCCTGCCATCATGCCTATTTCCAATAAGTCGCTGAAAAGCACCGCTTCCGGCTGGGGATTTCGTATTCACCCGATCTACAAAATCAAGCAGTTTCACTACGGAATGGATTTTACAGCGCCCATCGGCACTAAAATCTACGCTACCGGAGACGGAATAGTCAAAGACGTTCAGGTAATCGGCGGCGGATACGGGAAATGGGTCATTATCGACCACGGCTTCGGATACGAAACCCTGTATGCGCACATGAGCGGGTTCAATGTCAAAGTGGGTGAACATGTCAAACGCGGACATGTCATCGGTTATGTCGGCAATTCGGGAACATCAACCGGGCCGCACGTACATTACGAAGTGCACAAAAACGGCACTCCCGTCAATCCGCAGTATTATTATTTCAAAGATCTGAATGCTCAGGAGTATGAAAAGATGGTAAGTATTTCATCGAATATTGGTCAAACTTTTGATTAAACCCGCTACAGTGCCTTACAAAAAACCTAAAATAGAGAAAGTCTTTTATTCAATCAGCGAAGCGGCCGAAATGTTCGGCGTAAACACTTCCAATATCCGATTCTGGGAAAACAATTTCGACATCCTGAAGCCGCACAAAAATGCCAAAGGGAACCGGATGTTTACCAAGGAAGACATTGAGAACCTGAAGATCATTTATCATTTGCTGAAAGAAAGAGGACTGACCATCAGAGGGGCCCAAAAGAAACTGAAGGAGAACAAAGAAGATACGCTGCAGAATTTTGAGGTGGTCAGCAGGCTTCAGGAAATCAGGCAGGCACTGATTGATATTCGAGATGAACTTTGAGCAATCCGGTTTTCGGATTTTAAGTTTTTTGTAACCCCGAATAAATAATCATTATTTCATGCGACTCAAAGAAATCACCCAATTCATCGAATCCGTTGCTCCGCTTTCCTTTCAGGAATCGTATGACAATGCCGGACTGGTCATTGGCCATCCTGAAGATGAAATTTCAGGAGCACTGATTACCCTCGATATCACAGAAGAAATACTGGACGAAGCCATCAGCAAAAAGCTGAACCTGATTATTGCCCATCATCCGATCATTTTCAGCGGGCTCAAAAAGCTAAACGGGAAAAATTACATTGAGCGTTGTGTCATCAAGGCAATCAGAAACGGCATCGCAATTTATGCGGCACATACGAATCTGGACAGTGTTATAGGAGGCGTTAACAGCAAAATATGCGACAAGCTGGGACTCCGGAACTGCCGTATTTTATCGCCAATGTCCGGAATGCTGAAGAAACTGGTCACGTTTGTACCAACTGCCGATGCAGGAAAAGTCAGGAATGCCTTGTTTGAGGCAGGCGCCGGGCATATTGGCAATTATGATTCGTGTAGTTTTAACCTCTCCGGAACGGGTAGTTTCCGGGGGAATAGTCAAAGCAATCCGTATGTGGGCGAGAAAAATCAGGTTCATTTTGAAGAAGAAACCCGGGTTGAGCTTATTTTTCCTAAGAATCTTCAGTCCGGAATAGTCAGGGCGCTCCTGAATTCCCATCCTTATGAAGAGGTTGCCTACGACATTTATTCGCTGGAAAACGAATATACGCAGGCCGGCATCGGGATGATCGGAGAGCTTTCTGCCCCGATGGACGAGTTGGAATTCCTCCGGAAACTGAAAGATACGTTTCATTGTCCGGTTGTCAGGCATACCCGATTAATTGGTAAACCCGTCAGGAGTATTGCGGTTTGCGGAGGATCAGGAAGCAGCTATCTGCGCACGGCTATTGCCCGGGGAGCAGATGTTTTTATTTCAGGAGATTTTAAATACCACCAGTTCTTTGATGCCGAAAAT
>JAEUSS010000324.1 GCA_016788685.1 Prolixibacteraceae bacterium
GTAATGAATGGGCCATTGTTTCTACGGATGATGTAAAAACTTTTAAACCGTAAAAAATGAATGGAGTGAAAATCGCAATTGTTGCCGGCCTGGCGGCAATGCTTTCGGGAATAACAGGCGCAATGGCCCAGTCGCAGTGGCGCGGGCCCAACCGCGACGGAGTTTATAACGAAACCCGCCTGCTCAAACAGTGGCCCGCCGAAGGGCCGCGCCTTCAATGGTCATTCGAAGGGCTGGGCACCGGTCAGGGAAGTGTGGCGGTGGCCAACGACATGGTTTTTGTTACCGGAATTCCGGATACCCTGACTGCCGAGGGCGTTTTATTTGCATTCGATACCCAAGGGCAGCTGCTCTGGAAAAAAAATTACGGCAAAGACTGGACGGGTATCTTTCCCGGGGCCCGGTCGACACCAACCGTTGCCGGCGACCTGGTTTACCTCGAAAATGGCAACGGTCTCGTTCATTGCCTGAAGGCAAACACCGGAGAAAGTGTATGGAGTGTCGATTTTTTCAAGGATCTGCAGGCCGATTCGGTACAGTTTGGTTTTTCGGAGTCGTTGCTGGTCGATGACGACCGCATTTATTGTACGCCCGGCGGAAAAACGAACAATGTAGTGGCTCTGAATCGTTTCACGGGACAGAAAATCTGGTCGTCGGCGGCCTACGGCGAAAAGGCCAGCTATTGCTCGCCCATTGTATTTAATCACAACGGGCAGCGGCTGTTCGTTAATCTCACGGCAACTTCCATCATCGGGCTCGATGCCGATAGCGGACAAATGTACTGGCGCATCAACCAGTTTCAGGACAATAAAATACATGCGAATACGCCGGTTTATTTCGATGGGAAACTGCTCATCTCGAGCGCTTCGCGGAAAGACAGTTCGGGACTGGTGATGCTGCAGCTGTCGCCCGATGGGCGGAAAGCTGAGATTGCCTGGCGCAACAAAGAATTTGTGAACCTGATGAGCGGTTTTGTGCTGAAAGACGGATATGTGTATGGTTCGGCTCACATTCAGCCCAAATGGTTTTGCATCGACACCCAAACGGGGCAAACGCGCTACATTGCGAAGGAGCATGGAGGCGGCCCGGTGATATATGCCGACGGACTGTTTTATTGCTATTCCGAAAAAGACGGCGAGATGGCTTTGGCGGAGGCAAATCCGGAGCAGTTCCGCATCATCAGTAAGTTTAAGGTTCCGCTCGGCACGGCCCAGCATTGGGCACACCCGGTTATTGCCGGCGGAAAGTTGTACATCAGGCACAACGATGCCCTGATGGTGTACGACATCCGGAATCAGTAAATGCCGGGTATTTTCATTTTCCGGAGAAAAGAGTGTTTTTTCTCTCCGGAAAATGAAAACAGGCAATCCTGGCGGGATTCAGCTTCGCGGGCAGGAGATACCTTAG
The DNA here is from genome assembly GCA_016788685.1 of Prolixibacteraceae bacterium. Classification (GTDB taxonomy): domain Bacteria; phylum Bacteroidota; class Bacteroidia; order Bacteroidales; family Prolixibacteraceae; genus Aquipluma. The sequence continues at coordinate 1,408 of JAEUSS010000324.1, forward strand.
TCGGTGAAATAGGGAAGAAGCAGTTCTTCGAAGTTATAGAGCCCGTGAGGTTTATCAGCCAGATTCGAGGCTACAAAAATAACCCCGTTACCAAAAGCTTCTCTCGAAATAGACTCGTGTATGAGCCTGACAGTTTGGTGCGGAAACCCGAAGATGACCTCGTGTTTACCGACGATGCCACCCGCTCTCACCGAATTGATGTCTGATATTTTTACGTCCAGTTCCTCGGCAATGCGCATGGCAGTGCCCGAGATGCCTTCTTTCTGCTTGAAGTGTTCTTCGATCACCTCAATGTCGACGAAAGGCGCTATCTTTTTCAGGAACTTCGATGCGATAAGTAAATAATTTACTCCGATGGTGATGTTGGGCGACCAGAATACGGTTGCGGTTTTAGACAGTTCGGCCAGTAAATCAAGTTCGGCCTGGGCATAATGCGAAACTGCCGAAATAATCTTCACCTGGTGCCTGGCGGCAGCTTTCCCGTAGCAATATATTCCTGAAGAGGAAGAAAAGTCGATAATAAAATCGACAGGATGTTTGGCGAGCAGATCGTCGGCGGTGATTTTGGACGTTGAATAAATCAGTCCCGAGTCTTCGGTGTCAAAGCCCAGGAATTCTGAGACCGAACGGTGTTCCAAGGTCGTCTTTTGCCTGAGCACCCATTCGAGTGAAAACTCCTTACTTTCAATGATTACCGAAGCGATAGCTTTCCCGGTTTTTCCAAATCCCATTAACCCGATTTTCTTTTTTTGTGTCATTAAATGTGCTTAATAGTGGTTATCTGTAAATGCAATGAAGTATTTATAATGAAAAAAATCTCATTCGAAATGAGACGAAGGGACACAAGTTATAAAAAAAATCCGGTTCCGGATATAAATCAATGGGGTGTGGGGCTTTTGTTTACAAGAGTAAGCGGCACTTCAGTGCCGTTTGCAGTCATCTCCGGCGACGGTTGTTTTGGGCTGAGTAATCGGTATTCAGATCCAGTTTTACATTTTTCTCCACGAAGTTTCCATAGGCATCGGCCGCCCGGGCAATTAACCGCATCTCATTTTGGGCGGCGTGTCAGTAAAGAGGAATTTGCAGTGTAATTTTTGCTGATCGGATTCCTTAAGCTGGGGCAAAACGGGAGTTCCTGAAAATAAAAAAGCTCTCAAATCTACTGATTTAAGAGCTTTTCGTTTTAGCTTTATTTTTTTGTCGGGGTAGCCGGATTTGAACCGACGACCTCGTCGTCCCGAACGACGCGCGCTACCAAGCTGCGCTACACCCCGTGCAATAGTTGAAGAACTCTGTTTCCTTTACCCGGAAGCCCTTTCTTTTTTGATTGAAAGGTGAATTTTCAATTGCGATGCAAATCTAAGATTTTCTGAGGAAATTAAGAGCTTTTATACGAAGAAAATCAATTGTAGCCTGCTTTTTTTTTGATTTTACTTTTACCTGATACGCCAAATCCTTATCAAAGAAACTCTTTGCGTGAAAGCCCGGACTGATTACCGGCCGGATTTGTCAGGTTATGCGTTCAGGACATAAAGAAACCGTTTCAAATACTCATTTGAAACGGTTCTTCTAATCTACACAATCAATCCACACTAAAAAACCAATCACCACGTTATTGCGCTAAATGATTTGCGTTTACTAACCTTTTCCAATCCTTTAACCCAAACAAATCAAATATCTTAATATCACCTTGAACCAACCTGTATGACAGTATTTGTTTCATCACTAATGGTTGAATTCTAGGAGTATGAACGTAAAAAGAAGAAAAAAGTTCTATAAACGATTCGTTGTTTTTTTTTAGGGGGCTTTGGGTTTTTCCGAACTCGCCAATGGAAGAATTGATAGGGGATGTAATTGGGCTATCAGAAGGTATAAAAAGAAAAATCCGGCTCAGACGTGAACCGGATTTCCGTATTTTTAGTTTAGATATTCTAATCTTTCAGGCTCAAACGGGTTCCCCGCGCCATCGAAATCAGGTTAGGATTGGTGATCAAAACCTGGTTAACGCCGTTTCGCATGGCGCTGAATCCGTTGTCGAGCTTCGGAATCATTCCTTCACTGATGATTCCTTCGGTCTGAAGTTCTTTAAACCGATCCAGACTTAATTCAGAAATAACCGAATCTTCGTCTTTCGGATTTAATAAAACACCTTTTTTCTCGAAGCAGTAGAACAGATTAACTGTGTAATAATTTGATAACTCGATAGCCAGGTCGGCGGCGATGGTGTCGGCATTGGTGTTGAGGAGTTGTCCCTTGCCATCGTGGGTAATGGGCGCCATCACCGGAACGACTTCTTCGTTGAGCAATAACCTTAATTCGGAGGTGTTTACCCCCATGATATCGCCTACATAGCCGTAATCGATGGTTTTCACGGGCCGCTTTACTGCCCGGATGACATTCAGGTCGGCACCGGTCAGTCCAACAGAATTGCAGCCTCTGGCTTGCAGTCCGGCAATAATGCTCTTGTTGACCAGTCCGGCATATACCATTGTAACAACTTCGAGAGTGGCTTCGTCGGTAATTCTGCGGCCTTCTACCATCAGGGTTTCAATACCCAGTTTTTCGGCCAGGCTTGTTGCCAGTCTTCCTCCTCCGTGCACTAAGATGCGCTTGCCTCTTATCTGCGAGAAGTGATTGAGCAACTGGTCCAGCGATTCTTTTTCCTCAACTACTTTTCCGCCTACTTTTACAATGGTTAGTCTTTCCATAATGATTATTTACAATTTTTCTATTTACAATTTACCATTGTCGCATGTTCTCAATTGGTAAATCGTAAATGGTCAGATGGTCAATTTATTTTAACTCGTCTAAAATCATTTTTAGTACTGCCTGCGCCGAATACAGCCGGTTTTCAGCTTCCTGAATAACAATTGAATTCGGTCCGTCGATCACCTCGTCAGTTACAATCATATTGCGGCGAACCGGAAGACAATGCATAAATTTGGCATTGTTGGTAACAGCCATTTGTCTTTCAGATACCGTCCATGAGCGATCTTTCGATAAAATTTTACCATAGTCGGTATAAGATGCCCAGTTTTTAGCGTAAATAAAATCGGCGCCTTCAAAAGCTTTCATCTGGTCGTACTCCGGTTTCAGGTCGCCCATAAATTCAGGAGCAAGTTCGTACCCTTCCGGATGAGTTACAACCAGTTCGTAATCAGTTTGGCGCATCCATTCCACAAATGAATTGGGGACAGCCTGCGGCAAGGCCCGGGGATGCGGAGCCCAGCTCAGAACAACTTTCGGGCGTGGTTTAGTTTTGAATTCTTCGATGGTTAACTGGTCAGCGAATGACTGGAGCGGGTGGCGTGTTGCTGCTTCCATACTTACAACCGGAACTCCGGAATAGTCAATGAATTGCTGAATTATTTTTTCTTCGTAATCATCAGCTTTGTTTTCAAACTTAGCGAATGAACGAACTCCGATAATGTCGCAGTAACGACCAATAACCGGCACAGCTTCGCGGATGTGCTCCGGTTTGTCGCCATCCATAATCACTCCCAGCTCAGTTTCCAGTTTCCAGCCTCCTTCGTTGATGTCGAAAACGATTACGTTCATCCCCAGGTTTAAGCCAGCTTTCTGGGTACTTAAACGGGTGCGCAAACTGGAGTTGAAGAATACCAGCAAAAGTGTTTTGTTTTTTCCTAAATCCTGGTACTTATAAGGTGATTTTTTTAACTCAAAAGCAAGCTTTAAGGCTTCGTCCAGATTTTTCAGGTCGTGGACTGATGTAAAATGTTTCATTTCTGGTTGATTTTTATGCTGGGTGTATTGTTTTTCAGATTATTAGCTGATTGTGATTTGCTGAATAAATATACGGCAATTTTCATTTCCGGAAAGAGCTTTTTGCTTCTTTCTGAAAATTCAGTTTTGATGGTTAGCTTCCTTGTTTACAGCTGTTAACAAGGAACCCTGTTTTTTTGAATCTAAGACTTCGTTCAGGTCTGTTTTCCTGATGACTTTTTTTACTTTGCTCTGATTTGTCCGTCACCTTCCACCAGCCATTTGTAGCTGGTTAGTTCTTCGAGTGCCATAGGGCCACGGGCATGCAGTTTTTGGGTCGATATGCCAATCTCTGCCCCTAAACCAAACTGTGCACCATCGGTAAAAGCAGTTGAAACATTGCAGTATACGGCAGCTGCGTCAACCGATTTCTGGAAAATCTGCAAAGCATCCTTATTTTCAGAAACAATAGCTTCGGAATGTTTTGAACTGTATGTCGCAATATGGTCGAGGGCTTCGTCCAGGTCAGAAACTGTTTTTACGGTCATTTTGTACGATAAAAATTCTGTCCCGTATGATTCTTCGGTGGCGTGTTCGAGCAGCTCTTCCGGATACTTGTCTTTTAGCACCTGAAATGCCTCTTCATCGGCATAAATAAGCACGTGGCTTTGTGGCAGAAGTTGAGTCAGGGCAGGCAGGTCAGCGAGCCTGTTTTTATGAATAATCAGGCAGTCGAGTGCGTTACAAACGCTTGGACGTCTGGTTTTTGCATTGTTTATAATTGCCTGTCCTTTTGCAGTGTCACCCGACTCATCGAAATAAGTGTGGCAAATACCCGCTCCGGTTTCAATAACAGGTATGGATGAATTTTCCCGAACAAAGTTTATCAGGCTTTGCGACCCGCGCGGAATGATCAGGTCAACCAGCCCGTGTGCATGCAGCAACTCTGCAGTAGCTTCGCGGTCGGGTGGGAGCAAGGCCAGAATATTTTCATCAATTTCATGCTTCCGGAGCACTTCCTGAATAACTTTTACGATGGCTGCATTCGAATGTCCGGCATCGCTGCCTCCTTTCAGGACACAGGCATTTCCCGATTTCAGGCACAGCGAGAAAACATCAAAAGTCACGTTGGGCCGGGCTTCGTATATAATGCCGATAACTCC
>JAEUSS010000380.1 GCA_016788685.1 Prolixibacteraceae bacterium
GCATTGTGGCTTTAGCTGGAACCAATGCCTGGGCACAAGAGAAAGAGACGAAAGTCAGGAATTCTGAAAAAAAGGAACTGAAAGAAGGAAAGAAACAGGCAAAAACGAAGAAAGAAAAAAAAGAAGCTGAAGCCAAACAGAAACAACAAAGCCCCGAACAAAAAGCGAAAACTGACAATCAAAACACGGGAAACGCCTACGGTAAAGACAAAGGCCAACTGCAGAAGAAAGAATTCGGCCAGTCTCAGGCTGAAAAAGCCAAACTGAATAAAGAAGAAGATAAAGCAAGTGCACCCAAAGCCGGGAAGAAAACAAAGAAAGCCGAGAATAAAAAATAACAATAAATAATAGGCCGTTTCTGAAAAGACAGGAAGAAATAATTTGTTGCCTTTACATAAACCAGAGCACCTGTCTGTACCTGTATTGAACTTCGATCAATGCAGGTACAGACCATTTAATCATTTGTAAAACAAAAACAGCGGAATTATGGAACTATTTTAATGAAAATCCGGGTGAAGGAGACAAAGTTCAGTCGTGCTTTTCAATTACCCAAAACCTTCCCGACAATTCAAAACACAAAACCGTTGACAACCAACAGCCCCCGGAATCCGAATCTGATGAAACAACGACAGCAAAATGCGTAAAAAGTGGGAGTGTGATTTAGTCTATGACAAACTTAAGATTTCGAAACCCGCTAAAAAATTTTGCAATTTAATTTGATTTGTTGTATTTGTTCTTCGGACTTTCAAAATACACTTAGATTGAAAATTTACATATTATTTGATTCTCTGAACTTTATTCAAAATAATATGTTTCAAGAATTCAAAAACAAAATCTTATTCAGATGACTAAACTAACTCTAAACAAAATGATGAAAAAATATCTTCAGGAAATTTGGTTTTTGAAGTACTATATTGTAGTAGTTGTACTTGCCATTGGATTTAGCTATTCTGTTTATTACTTTCTTGACCCGGAAACTGTAGCTTACATTGGGGATGAAGACCATTTTTTTGAATGGGCAACAGCTATTTCGTTATTTCTTTCTTTTAGCATCCTCTTAACTCTTTTCTTAAAGACAAAGAATATTTTCTACCTATTCTTATCTGTTCTATTCTTTTGGGGTGCAGGCGAGGAAGTCTCCTGGGGACAGCGTATTATTGGATTTAAAACTCCTGAGTTAATGCAGGAAATTAACGTTCAAAATGAATTAAGTCTTCATAACATTGAAATTTTTAATACCCACGATTTTCAACAGAACACAAAGAAGGGATTTGCAAGGTTATTGGAGATTAATTTTCTATTCCGGATTTTTATGATGTGTTTTGGCATACTCCTTCCTTTTCTGGCATATCATTCTCTGACCGTTCGAAAGTTGACTGAGTGGGCAAAACTTCCGATTCCCCCAATTTCCATCGGCATCTTCTTTTTAATCAACTGGATAACTTTTAGAATATTGTTTGTATATGTCCTCTCGCCCCAACATGGCATTCAATATTTAGACACTGACAGTGAAATATTTGAATGTTTAGGCGCATTCATATTTTTCGTGATTAGTGCATATTTCTATTTGAATAGGGAAAGAATTATTCCCGGGAAAGACATAAAGACTGTTATATAAACAAAAATCCTACGATTTATAAAGTTTTTGCACTCCCCCGCAATTAACTAGAGAGACCAATTTCAAAACAAAAGCAGCACGGCTAAACGCCGTGCTGCTTCAAACAAACTAACCTGGCCGGTTAAAAGATATACCGGATTGAAATGGCACCGCCGTCGCCATAAAAGCCCGATGATTGCGTAATGTTGAATGCTGGTTTCCAGTCAATACTTAAATTAAAAGGAATCTCTTTAAAATTGTATTCCAACCCCAGAATTCCGTCAACACCAATTACTGTATAATTCGTATCATCATTGTAATCACGATAATGTTTGCCATCCCAGAAACCAATATGACCACCAACTCCGTAATAAAAATTTAAACGATCAACATCAAAAGCGGGGGTGTGAATCTCATACAATCCGGTGATTCCGATTCCATGCCAGCGCGAGTCCAAAATACCTTCAACAGCAGCTTTCTGATTCAGAAAATGTTTAACTGTCAACCCGGTGCCCCAGCCTCCGCGAAGACCAATTCCGGTGTTGTAATCCTGGGCTTTGGACTCAAATCCTAAAAATAAGGCAATTAGCAAAACGAACAATAGTTTTTTCATGGTAATAAATTTTAATTGTTTTTAAAGTTTTCATTGTAACACGTATACATAACAGCTTGTTCAGATTGTTATGTTTCAATCTGCGTTACCTGAAGAGGCTGAGATCCGGATATTACAATCAACACTCTATAGGTTCCGATAGCTATTAACGTTTTTTTACCAAAATATTTTATGTCATCCGAAAAAAATATTCGTCTCGCCAACGGTTTCTTATTCTCTTTCAGGCTTCGCCCCAGATTTATTTGCTCCTGCTTGCATTTCATCTCCACTTGTGTGTAATTTGCAGTCACAAAATATTCACTATATGATGCGGTCTCCAAAATCATTCCGACTCCATATCGGCCTTTTCGGGCGCCGAAACTCAGGCAAATCATCCATCCTGAATGCCCTGACCAGCCAGGAAGTGTCCATTGTTTCCGAAATCGCCGGAACAACCACCGATCCGGTAGAGAAACCGATGGAGCTGCTCCCGCTCGGCCCGGTACTTTTTATCGACACCGCCGGAGTGGATGATACAGGAGCATTGGGTGAAAAACGAATCCAAAAAACCATGCAGGTTTTCGACCGGACTGAACTTGGACTGATTATTTCCAAATCAGATGAGTGGGGCGATTTTGAGGAAGATATACTGAAAGAACTGAAGGATCGGGCAATTCCGGTAATTGTTGTATTCAACAAATGCGATCTGACTCCGGCAAATCGTTGTCAGCCAACAGGTTTTTCAGGAGAAAAGATTCCGGTAGTAGAAACCTCGGCTCTTACCGGAAAGGGAATTCAGGATTTACGGCAGGCCATACTCAATCACGCTCCTGACGACTTTATCAATCGCCCCGCCATTGTCTCCGACCTGGTTGGCCCGGGCGAGATGGCCGTGCTGGTAGTGCCGATTGACAAGGAAGCACCCAAAGGGCGGCTTATCCTGCCTCAGGTTCAGGCTATCCGCGATTTGCTCGATGCCAGTTCGTTCTGTGTCGTAGTCAAAGAGCGCGAACTTTCTGAAGTCTTTACCCGCTTTACCAAGCCGCCCAAACTGGTGGTCACCGATAGTCAGGCATTTCAGAAAGTGGCTGCCGACACACCTCCCGAGATACCACTGACCAGCTTTTCCATCCTTTTTGCCCGTTTCCAGGGCGATCTTCAGGAAATGGTTAAAGGCGCAATGACGATCAGCCAATTGAAGGCGGGCGACAAAGTGCTTGTTGCCGAAGCCTGCTCGCACCACCCGATTGGCGAAGACATCGGTACTGTAAAAATCCCTCGCTGGCTCAACCAGTATGTTGGCGGGCAACTGGAATTTGTCCATCACCGCGGACACGACTTCCCGTCCAACCTGTCGGAATTTAAGCTGATTATTCACTGCGGCGCCTGTATGTGGAACCGGCGCGAAATGCTTTCACGGATTATGCGTGCGAAATCAGCGGGTGTCCCTTTGACCAATTATGGATTAACAATTGCTTACTCATTGGGCATTTTCGAACGCGCACTTCAACCATTTCCGGCTGCACTGGAAATGTATCGGGCAACCCGCTAATCACTGCACGGAGCAAAACGCAAGCAGCGTGGAATTGATTTATTTACAGACAGCTGGTTGACCTTGAAATTAAAGAAAAAAAATGCCGGACAAGCTCATTTATCATGGCAACATTACCGTAACATATTCTTTTTCAATCAGAATCCAGATTTAAGAGCCATTTGATATTGATTGTCGGATTAATAACTAAATTCGCGCCGTTAACACAAAGGCGAATCAAGCTAAATTTGATTCAAAAGCCTTTCCAAATTATAACGATGTCATTTGAAAAATTAGATTTGATTGAGCCCATCCAAAGGGCTTTGAAAACAGAAGGTTACGAAAAACCAACCCCCATCCAGGAACAAGCAATCCCCATCATACTTCAGCGAAAAGACTTACTTGGTTGTGCTCAGACAGGAACCGGAAAAACAGCAGCTTTTGCCATTCCGATCATCCAAATCCTGCATAACTCACAGAATCCGGCCAAAGGGAAACGTAAAATCAAAGCCCTGATTGTAACTCCGACCCGAGAACTGGCGATCCAGATAGGCGAAAGTTTTTCGGCTTACGGGCGGCATGCCGGGCTGAGGCATACCGTTATTTTTGGCGGCGTGGGCGAACGTCCGCAAACCGATGCACTCCGCCAGGGAATTGACATCCTGATTGCCACTCCGGGTCGTCTGCTCGACTTGATGAACCAAGGATACATCGATCTGCGCAATCTCGAACTGTTTGTTCTTGATGAGGCCGACCGCATGCTCGACATGGGCTTTATTCATGATGTAAAACGTATTATTGCCGAACTTCCAAACGAAAGGCAATCGCTGTTCTTCTCGGCCACGATGCCGTCAGACATCGTAAAACTGTCTCAAACCATCCTGAATAATCCGGAAAAGGTTGAAGTTACTCCTGAATCGACCACCGCGGAAAAGGTCGAACAGTGGATATTTATGGTCAACTATGCCGATAAACGCAGTTTACTGCTTCATTTGCTCCGGAAACCCGAGATTGTTTCGGCACTGGTATTTACACGAACCAAACATGGCGCCGACAAAGTCGTTCAGTTTTTACAGAAAAACGGACATCAGGCACAGGCTATTCACGGCAACAAGTCGCAGAATGCCCGCCAGAAAGCCCTTTCGGACTTTAAAAGCGGAAAAATACGCGTGTTGGTGGCTACTGATATTGCCGCCCGCGGAATTGACGTAGACGATTTGTCGCACGTGATCAATTACGAAATCCCGAATATTCCGGAAACATATGTACACCGGATCGGGCGTACCGGCCGCGCAGGACAAAGCGGAATCGCGTTCTCGTTTTGCGACAACACCGAAATCCTGTTCCTGCGCGACATTCAACGGTTAATCTCACAGACTATTCCGGTTGTTGAAGATCATCCGTACCCGCTGACTGATTTTACTCCGGTTAAGGCTCCGGCCAAAGTTACCCGCAAACCCATCCGGCGCGAGCACAACGGCCAGGCAGTGAGGGAAACGTCGAACAACAGAGAGAACAGGCCGTCCAGCCATACTTCAGCACATCCGGAGCAAAAGCCTGCCCGGCGATTCTGGAGTAAAAGGCCAGGGCAATAAAAACACGAAATTCAACAAAATCAATACATTTATCCGGAAACCTCATGCTCAATGAGGTTTCTCTTTTTTTGTCCGTATGAACTTTTTCCCGAAAATATTGTCATCTTTAGTTCATCAACCATTTTATTCAGGGTATGGAATTGTTTAATGAAAACAGCAAATTAGCAGCAGTCATTCTCAGAGACCATTCGTTGTTGCCGGTCATCAACCGGCTGGGCATCAAACTGGGATTCGGAGATAAAACCATCCGGAACATCTGTGAAGAGAAAGGAATAGACATTAATTTTTTCGTTGAAACCATTAACGTCTTCCACTACGAAGCCTATTTCCCGGAAAAGCGGCTGCTCGATTTTTCTGTTTCGATGGTGATTGAGTACCTGATGAAAACCCACCAGTATTACGTCAATTACCTTATTCCGGAAAACGACAGGCTGATTGAAATGTTTCTTTCGGCCACACCCGATGAAAGTTCGGAAAATGAATTGGTCCGTAAGTTTTATACCAAATTCAATGACGAGTTTGTCATTCACATCAACTTTGAGGAACGTGAAATGTTTCCGTACATCCTCGAGCTGAATGAAGCCATCTCAAATCCGGCGCACCGCAGCCGTTTCAGGCAGAAATACCCCGGATACTCGATCGAAGGATTCGAGAAAGAACACTCGAACATGGACGATAAAATGGACGATCTGAAAAACATCATCATCAAGTATTTACCGCCCAACTACGACCAGAACCGCGGGAATGCCTTTCTGGCAAACCTGTTCATGTTTGATAAAGACCTGAAAAACCACTCGCGTATTGAAGACCACCTTTTAATTCCAAAAGTAAAACAACTCGAAAAGCTCTTGCAAAGCTATGAATAACAGTCCGAACAAATCCGTTGTTTTGATCAGTCCGTCGGACGTCATTCTGGCAGGCTTCTCCGAAATTCTGAAAGGAAGTGTCTCGGGAGAAATTATCCGGTTGCATCGCGGTGACGAAATCATTGACTACCCGGAAATGTCGGGCAATATCCTGATTGTTGCCCCGTCCGAAGAAATCGAAAAAAGCGGGGAACTGATCCGTCAAATCCTGTCGGCCGCCGGAAATGTCTTGTTTATGGTCCTTCTTCCCGAAATCAGTGCAACCCACTCCGCCCCTTCAGTAAACCTCTATGATTCGCCCGCTCTGATCTGCTACAAGATAAATGAACTGTTTAATTCTCTGGCAAACCATGCCGCCAAAGAACACGACACAGAACTCACCCGACGTGAAATAGAAGTTTTACAGCTGGTTACCAAAGGCCATTCAAATAAAGAAATCGCCGATCAGTTGTTTGTAAGTACTCACACAGTCATCTCGCACCGCAAAAATATATCCGAAAAAACGGGCATCAAATCGGCCTCAGGGCTAACGATGTATGCCATCCTGAAAAAAATTATCGATGTAACCGATATCAATCCTGACGATCTGATTTAAACTTTGGAATAGTTTCCTGTTTTCCATACTTTTGCAAACCAAATATTTTGAACGCCGGCGGCCTGAATCAGTGTTCTAATTCGTTCTGAAAGATGAACTTCGCGAATACTAATACTGAAAAACGGGATCACAAACCGCGGCCGGATATCTGGAACTTTGAAACTGAAACTTTGAACGATCAGAATGAGTCGAGTTGTAATAGGATTGTCGGGAGGTGTTGATTCGAGTGTTGCGGCATATCTGCTGAAACAGCAGGGGCATGATGTGGTGGCACTGTTTATGGTAAACTGGCACGATCGTACCGGAACCATTACCTCTCGCTGTACATGGGAAGACGATGCCATGATTGCCGAAATGGTGGCCAAAAAACTGGAAATTCCGTTTCACATCGTCGACCTCAGCAAAGATTATAAGCAGCGTGTGGTTGATTACATGTTTGCCGAATACAGCAAAGGACGTACTCCCAATCCGGATGTACTGTGCAACCGCGAAATCAAATTTGACATTTTCCTGGACGAATGCATGAAGTACGATGCCGACTTTGTGGCAACAGGCCATTATTGCCGGAAATCGGAATTCGAAAAAGACGGACAAATTATCCATCAACTTCTGGCCGGAAAAGATAACAACAAAGACCAGAGCTACTTCCTGTGCCAGCTGAATCAGTTTCAGCTGTCGAAAGCCTTGTTTCCGATCGGGCATCTGGAAAAACCAGAAGTGCGCGAGATCGCCCGCCAACAAAACTTGCCGACAGCCGAACGTAAAGATTCGCAAGGCATTTGCTTTGTTGGCAAAGTCGATCTGCCCACCTTTCTTCAGCAGCAACTGGAACCTAAAACCGGCAACGTGATTGAAATTCCGGCTGACTTCATCGCGAAGAAAAAGAACATCGAAAAAACCGAAGCAAACTTCCGTAAACTTTGCTCGCCATTCCCATATAAACCATGGAACGGCGAAGTAATCGGCGAACATCGCGGAGCTCATTATTATACCGTTGGCCAGCGCAAAGGCCTGAACATCGGCGGTCATCAGGATCCGCTGTTTGTTATCGGGACCGATGTTAACCGCAACATTTTATATGTCGGCGAAGGAACCGAACATCCGGGACTTTACCGCCCCGGACTTTTTGTACCGAAGGAAGAAACGCATTGGATACGGACCGACCTGACGATGAACCCGGGAGAATGCCGCAGATACGACCTTCGCATCCGTTACCGGCAGCCGCTCGAAAAAGCAACCATTTACCAGCGGGAAGAAGGCATGTACATCATTTTTGATGACGAACAGCGCGGCATCACTTCCGGCCAGTTTGCTGCCTGGTATGAAGGCGATGAGTTGATTGGTTCAGGAGTGATTGCCTGAAGCCTGCCCCGGCCGATGATGCAAAATACAACATGCCCGATTTGACTTTTTTTACCTTTTGACTGCATTTTTTACTCTATCTTTAGAGACTAAAAACGATAATTTATGATCAGATCAATGACTGGGTTCGGGAAAACCGAATTCGAAGTAGGAAATAAAAAAATAACCCTCGAAATTAAGTCGCTCAACAGTAAACAGCTCGACATAAATACCAGGATTCCTGCCATGTACCGTGAAAAGGACATTGAAATCCGGCGTTTAATTTCGGAAATGCTTACCCGTGGGAAAGTTGATTTTGCTCTCTATCTCGACAACCTGGGGGCCGAAAGTACTTCCCGGATCAATGCGGCAATTATCAAAGATTATTACAACCAACTCGTTGAAGTGCATCAGGAACTTGGACTTCCGATCAACGAAACCATTATGCAGAGCATCCTGCGATTGCCCGAAACCGTAAAGATGGTGTACGACGAACTTGATGAAACAGAATGGCTGATGGTGCGCGAAAACCTGGTTAAAACACTCACTGAGCTTAACCGCTTCCGCGATCAGGAAGGGCTGGCCCTTAAAGCCGATATTTCAGGCAACATCCAAAACATTCTGGATTTGCTGAAACAAGTGGAACCATTCGAAAATCAACGGATCGAAAACGTAAAGGCTAAAATCACAGACAGCCTCAACGAACTGCAGTTAAACGGCAACATCGACAAAAATCGTTTCGAACAGGAACTGATTTATTACATGGAAAAACTCGACATCAACGAAGAGAAAGTCCGCCTGTCTAACCATTGCAGCTATTTCACCGAAACAATGATGGACGAAACCGAACCTTCGGGACGAAAGCTGGGTTTCATTGCTCAGGAAATTGGCCGCGAAATCAACACCCTCGGCTCAAAAGCCAACGAAAGCAACCTTCAGCGCATCGTGGTTCAAATGAAAGACAACCTTGAAAAAATTAAAGAACAGGCACTTAACGTATTGTAGAAACACCCTTTAAAATAAAATATTTAAACACGAAGACACTGACTTTCCTGATAAAATCAGAATTGAATCCCGGTAATTCTTGTTGTGTCTTCGTCGCTTTGTGTTTATAATCTTATAACCTATGCACGGTAAACTCATTATATTTTCGGCGCCATCGGGTGCAGGCAAAACAACCATTGTTCGACATTTGCTCGAACAGGATTTGAACCTCGAATTCTCCATCTCGGCAACCAGCCGCGGGATGCGCCACACCGAAACTGACGGGAAAGACTATTATTTTCTGACTCCCGAAGAATTTAAACGGAAGATTGACAACAACGAATTCCTGGAATGGGAGGAAGTTTACGCCGGAGACTTCAAAGGAACATTGAAGTCTGAAATCGAGAGAATCCGCAACGCGGGTAAACATGTAATTTTTGATGTCGATGTAGTTGGCGGATGCAACATCAAGAAATATTACGGCGATGAAGCATTAGCCGTATTTATACAGCCCCCTTCGGTTGAAGAACTGCGCAACCGCCTGGTTTCCAGATCAACAGATTCTCCTGAAGTAATTGAGAAACGAGTAGCAAAAGCGGCCTACGAGTTGACTTTCGCCAGCCAGTTCGACTGCATTATCGTTAACGAAGACCTGACGAAAGCTTTTGAAGAAGCCGAAAACTGCATTCGGGAATTTATAAATAAACAACCATGATTAAAACCGGACTCTACTTCGGATCATTCAACCCCATCCATGTCGGACACATGGCCATTGCCAATTTTATGGTCGAGTACACCGAAATCGATCAGTTGTGGTTTGTGGTAAGTCCGCAGAATCCGCTGAAAAATAAAAAAACGCTGCTCGACGACTACCAGCGGCTCGAACTTGTAAACCGCGCCATTGGCGATGATTTACGATTCCGGGCCTCAAAAGTCGAGTTCAATCTGCCCAAACCGTCGTACACCATCGATACCTTGACGTACTTGTCCGAAAAATATCCGACCCATCAGTTCTATATCCTGATGGGGTCCGACAATCTGGAGAGCATTCATAAATGGAAAAATGCCGATGTCCTGCTGGCCAATTACGACATTATTGTTTATCCGCGACCGGGCTTCAATCCTGAAAATATAAAAAAATATCCGCGCGTTCAGGTTGCCAATGCACCGCTGATGGAAATCTCTTCAACCTTTATTCGCGACTCGATCAAGGCTGGCAAAGACATTCGTCATTTTCTCCCCTATCGCACCTGGGATTATCTGCACCAGATGAATTTCTACAAACGATAGACTTTTTCAGGAGGTTACCTGAGAAAACCGGCCACTTTATCAAACACCAGTCTGAAACTTGCATCTACCTGATCATAAATCCGTTCGTTGCCTGTCGGGAACGGGATTTCGTGAGTATAAGAGTACGGAAAGTCAATAATTTCCACCCGGGTAGGTATGTCCTTCTGCGGGTTCTGTAAAGTAGCCAGGATATCCGCCGGCGGGAAAACGGTGTCGCGCGCCAGACCGATAGCGAAAATCCGGTTCCCGACTTTATTCAGCACCTCATTACGCTCCTGCTGCCCTTCTTTCAGGAAAGTCATATACCACAAGGTTTTCCAGATACTTTTTAACTCCGGAAGGCAAATCGGCCTCAGATATGCTCTCAGCCGCCGGAAATTTCCGGATGTTGCCAGCCCGTTGAGCCTCCGGAAAGCCCTGTTATCCATAATGAAGCGTGAAACACCGTTCATGCGGTCGAACGTTGCTCCCCCGCAAAAAAGACATAATTTTGTCTGGTCAAAAAGTTTTAAGGGGTTGCGCATGATCAACAGCTCCGATAAAAAAGCGCCTATCGAATACGAAAAAATATTAAGCCGGGTATTGCGGGCAAACAGCGGGTGTCTTCCTTCTTTCAGGGTCAGCGCAAACTGAACCACATCCAGATAACTCTGCATCCCGGAGAGTATAAACTGCTCCGGATAGTTTTCCAAACGGACACTGAGTGCCGCATTCAGGTAGCTCGAGTCTCTCAGGTCATTGAAACTAGCCTTCCGCTGTGCCGAAACTACCGACATGACCCTCGGATCATTCCATGCCCCGGGCGACCGGTTCATATGAAAAGCCAGCGGAAAAAGAATCACCGCCTGTCCGGTCTGTTCCGAAAGATATTTGGCCCACACCAGGTATTTGCTCCACGAACGTTCGTTTAAACCATGCAGCAGCAAAATGGCTTCATCGTTCTTAACTTTCTCTCCGGAAAGAATGATTGGATAAGTAAAACTGTCATTTAACTGAAGTTTAGCTTCCATGAGTCCCGCATCAAAGCATCTCCATATCGGTTGTTTTTCCGGAGCAACCACTGCCGGGAAATGGGAATCAAACCGGCAATTGATGATTTCTGTCGACAAATCATCAATCCGGATATTAGCCTGATCCATACGAAAACACTGGCTCAGTATTTTTTGCTGAAACGGAAAACTCATCACCTTCACCATAGCATCAAAACATTAAATATCAAATAATTACACAAACAAAATCAATTTTGAAATTCGAAAAATAAAAATGGTGCTAATCTCCCGATGCAGGGACGAAATAGAAGAAGAGGGATGGAAACTGCTATTGCGGGGTGAAATTCAGGAGCCACTCTCAGCCCCTTCGACACGGCAGCACCCTGATTTTGAGTACCCGCCAGAAAATTAGGGCTTCAGCTCCAAACGCCTGAAAAATATGGTTACTTTTATAGTCAGAACAAACCAACAGGACAATTGCATGGAAAAGGTACAGCGGGAAATACCTGATTTCTTTATCAATAAAAAAAATACCGTGATCCAGATTGTTTTCACTACGGTATTTGCTTTCGTATTCATCAATATTTACAAACCTTTTGGTTCTCAACACTGGTATAATATTACCCAACTGCAGTTTTTTTTCTTCTCCGGATTATTAGTTTTACAAGGCATGCTGGTTGTTCTGCTAAGCCGCGTCATTCTTTTCAGGATCAAAAAATACTGTTCGGTTACCATCCGGGATTATGCGCTGATGATAGCGCTCGAAATTATTGTGATGGCCGCATTCTACGCCACCTACGAAAAGCTGATCATCAAAGATTCGCGTTCGTTCTTAATGCTGTGGTACGTAGCAAGCGGCAACACTTCACTGATCCTGCTTTGTCCGTACCTGATCAGCTCGCTCTATTTTGCCTGGGAAGATAAAAAACATAAGCTCGAAAAGCTGATAAAAGAAAAAAACAGCGCGAACCCCATACCTTTTATTTCATTTTACGACGAAAAAGAAGCCTTAAAACTGACCATCAAAACTACCAACCTTCTTTATATTGAGTCAAGCGACAATTACGTTACGATACATTATGCCAACGGCTTTGCCCTTGAAAAATATCTGTTACGCAATAGCCTGAAACAGATGGAAAAGATGCTTTGCAAGTACCCCGTAATCCGGTGCCACCGGTCATTCATGGTCAGTATCAGCCAGATAAAGAAAGTCCGAAAAGGCAAAAAGGGTTACGAAATTGAAATGAATATGCCCGACCGCAAGGTTCTTCCGGTTACAAAAACCTACGAACAAGAAGTCCTGCAATGTTTTCATCCGGGACGAAAGCCGGCCCAAAGCCGTGAAAATGAATAATTTTGCCAAACGACAATTCAAATCCGGTTCTTTAAAATCAGACACATTTCCTGCAAAAACAACAAGAACCATCTAGTAATATATTTGTATATTTGCATGTATTGAAAACTCCGAGTTTTGAAGGCTAAGTTCACCGGATATGCCTTCACAACCATTGGGCCGAAAGCGGAAACGTTTCGGCCTCCCGATTTCCGCAGTGGCGGAATGAATCCGGAAAGGAGCAGTTGTAAGCCGTCATCCGGCCTGCTGTTAATGCCTCTTTCCAACAAATTTTGAAAGGCATTAACATGACGCAAACTTCGAAAAATATTCTGTTGGTTTCGGGCTCCGGACAAAATGTCGGTAAAACAAGTTTCATTTGCCGGATGATCACTCAGTACACCAACCGTCAGCCCGTTGCAATAAAAATCACCCCGCATTTTCATCACCCGTCCGATGGGCTACGGCCGGTAATCGTTACCGACAACTACCGGATTTTTCAGGAAACAGATCCGAATACAACGAAAGACAGCTCGCGTTTTTTACAAGCCGGCGCCAAACTCGTTTTTTACATTCAGACAACCGATGCTTTTCTGAAAGAAGCTTTTATGCTGACAAGCCGGCAAATCGCACCTGACCAACCTGTTATTATTGAGTCTGCGGCATTACGGAAATTTATCACCCCCGGACTTTATCTTTTTATTCAGAAAAAATATGAAGAGGTTAAACCTTCGGCTCTCGAAATGCAAAAACTGGCCGATGCCACTGTTTTTTCAGACGGAGAATGTTTCAGCATTCAACCTGAACGGATAATTTTTGATCAAACCTGGAAAATAAAACATGATGATAACGCTTGAACAAGCCATTGCAATTGCTTTTCGGGAAGCCCGACCGATGGACACCGAAACCATTCCGTTTATGCAGTCGTCGGGCCGCATTCTGGCGCAGGATGTATTTGCAGATGCCGATATGCCGCCCTTCAACAAATCGGCGATGGACGGATACGCATGCCGGCACGAAGACTTGGGTAAAGAACTTATCCTGCTCGAAGTTATTCCGGCAGGAAAAACTCCCGACCAGCCTGTCGAACCCGGTTACTGCTCCAAAATCATGACCGGAGCACAGGTTCCGGAAGGTGCCGATACGGTTTTTATGGTAGAATATTCAGCAGAGACGCCTTCGGGTAAAATTCGTTTTACCGGCGAAAAAACCAATCCGAACATTTGTGTCCAGGGCGAAGACCTGAAAAAAGGCGACACGGTTTTAACTGCCCGCACCGAGCTCAAACCGCAGCACATTGCCATACTTGCATCGGTTGGATGCGTTGCTCCCACGGTATACCAAATGCCGGTTTTGGGGCTGATCTCAACCGGCTCGGAGCTGGTATCCCCTGAAGACAAACCGGAACAATCACAAATCCGGAACTCGAACGGCCCTCAACTTTCTGCTCAGGCGGCAAAATACGGGTTCCCGGTCAATTATTACGGAATTGTGCCCGACAACAAACCCCTGACCTCCCGGATTATTCAACGATCGGTAGACGAAAGCGATGTGACCATCCTTTCCGGGGGAGTTTCGGTGGGCGATTTTGATTTTGTGCCCCGGATTATCCGGGAGTTGGGCTTCGAAATCCACTTCAGCAAAATCGCCATTAAACCCGGACAGCACACTACTTTTGCGTCAAAAGACGGCAAATACATCATCGGCTTGCCCGGCAACCCCGTTTCATCGTTTATCCAGTTTGAAGTTTTTGTGCTCCCTTTTCTCCGGAAACTGATGAACTACGAACAGCGGGAGATTCGCCTGCCGCTGCCTGCAAGTCAGGATTTCAGACGAAAAAAATCGGACCGGGAAGAATGCCTCCCGGTTTGCATTACGGATCAAAACGAAGTACAATTAATTGACTATCACGGATCAGCCCATATCCATGCCTACCACCAGGCATTCGGGTTTATCAATATTCCGGCGGGAAAAACTGAAATAAAAAAAGGAGAACTGGTGTATGTTCGACCGCTT
>JAEUSS010000425.1 GCA_016788685.1 Prolixibacteraceae bacterium
GATAATGCAAATCTTAGGCATATCAGTATTCGACAAAGCACCCGTAAAGGAGCTAATTACTGAATTAGAAGTCAATCAAAATTTCAAAGAACAATATGATTTATTTAATGATCAATTTTAACGCATCAGTAGTAATCTCAAAATCAGAATTGAAAAAGTAAGAACATGAAAAACATAACATTATTGTTATTGATTGGGGCTGCACTGTTTGTACCCAAAGTGTATGCTCAGAGAACTTCGACTACGGGAGCAAATGTCATTACCACCGGGGTTCCGTTCCTGACGATCGCTCCCGACTCCCGGGCTGGGGCAATGGGTGATGCCGGTGTGGCCACCTCGCCCGATGTGAATTCGCAGCACTGGAACCCGGCCAAATATGCGTTCATGGAGAGCGATATGGGAGTGGCCTTATCCTATACGCCCTGGTTGCGAAACCTGGTTTCCGACATTAACCTGGCCTATCTGGTTGGCTACAAACGACTGGATGACCAGCAAACAATCAGCGCCTCGCTGCGCTACTTTACCCTGGGCGACATCTCGTTCATGAGTGAATACGGCGATCCCACCGGGCAGCAAAGCCCCAACGAGTTTGCGCTCGATATGGGGTATACCCGCCTGCTTTCGGATAAATTTTCCGGAGCCGTGACGATGCGCTATATCCGTTCGGACCTCACCGGAGGGCAGATGGTTAACGGCGTTGAATCGCATGCCGGTAGTGCATTTGCAGCTGATGTGGCTTTCTATTACCAGAACGAAATCCGGATGAACCGGAAGAATTCGACGATCTCGGCCGGGGTCAACATTTCGAATATCGGGAGTAAGATTTCGTATACCGATGGCGAAACCAAAGACTTTATTCCTACCAACCTGAAGCTGGGGATGGCATACAAAACCGAAATGGACCGCTACAACACCATAACTTTCGCTTTTGACGTCAATAAACTGCTGGTCCCGACTCCGGACACGGCCGAAGTGGACATCGTTACCGGGCAGGGGTCTACCAAATCGCCCATTGCGGGTATATTTACTTCGTTTACCGATGCCCCCGGCGGAATGAAGGAGGAATTTCAGGAGATAACCTTTTCGGTGGGTGCCGAATATTGGTACAACAATCAGTTTGCCATACGTACCGGTTACTTTTACGAAGATGTCAACAAGGGAAACCGGAAGTTCTTTACGGTAGGGGCCGGGCTGAAAATGAATGTTTTTGCCCTCGACTTCTCGTATTTGCTGCCGGCCGCGCAAAACAATCCGCTGGCAAATACCCTTCGGTTTACGCTCTCGTTCGACTTTGACGCGTTCAGCAAACAGCGGCGATAGTTGTTCGGATGCGGACAGATGCTAAAGATTTTCTATCTTGCGTCTGTAATTTTATAACTTATATGCAATGAATTTCCGGATCGGATACGGATACGATGTACACCGCCTGGCAGAGGGAGAAACCTTATGGTTAGGCGGTGTTTTAGTTCCTCACAACAAAGGCACAGTGGCCCATTCTGACGGCGATGTGCTGATTCATGCCCTCTGCGATGCCATGCTGGGCGCCGCCAAACTGGGCGATATCGGGCGCCATTTTCCTGATACTTCATCAGACTATAAAAACATCGACAGCAAAATCCTGCTGGTTAAAACCAACGAGCTGATCGCGGCCAAAAACTACCGGGTCGGAAATCTGGATGTGACCGTTGCTGCCCAAAAGCCCAAACTCAAACCTTTTATTCCTGAAATGGAAGAAACAATTGCCCGCTTGCTGGGGCTTGATACGGATGTCGTTTCGATCAAAGCAACCACCACTGAAGAACTTGGATTTGAGGGCAGGCAGGAAGGAATTTCGGCCCACGCTGTAGTTTTGCTGACAAAAATTAACTGAAAGATGAAAAAAACACTGGTTATCGGGGCAAGCGAAAACCCCGAACGTTATTCGAATAAAGCCATCCGGGCATTGCTGGGCCACAACCACGAGGTGGTTGCCATCGGTTTGCGCAGTGGTCAGGTTGATGGTATGGCTTTTGGTTCTGAAAAGAAAGATTTCGGAAACATCGATACCGTTACCCTGTATGTCGGGCCGCAAAATCAGCCCGGATATTATGACTACATCATCTGGTTAAAGCCCCGCCGGGTAATTTTTAATCCCGGAACTGAAAACCCGGAATTCACTACGCGGCTGGAGGCTGCCGGAATTTATCCCGAAGTAGCCTGTACGCTTGTTTTGCTGGCAACCGGCCAATATTAAATCATGAAAAATATTCAATCTATTCAGGATTTCGAGCAGCAGTTGTCTGAAAATGATGCCGTTTTAGCCTATTTTTCAACCGAAAACTGTTCGGTGTGCCAGGTGCTGAAACCTAAAGTGGCCGAGATGGCCGCCGCATCTTTTCCGAAGATGAAAATGGTCTTTGCCGAATCCGACAAACTGCCCGAACTGGCTGCGCAAAACCGGGTGTTTACTGCTCCGACGGTGATCGTTTTTTTTGCCGGCCGCGAAACCATCCGCAAAAGCCGCGCTTTCGGGGTCGACGAGCTGAAAGCTGAGATCCTGCGCCCGTATTCCCTTCTTTTCGGCTGATTTGAATTGTCCGGGGCATCCGCCAAGGTTTGAAAATGGCCGGTTGGTCGCTTTTTCCGACCGATTATTCAGGTTAACCGACCGGACGGACTAATAATCCGACGGGAATGTCTGTTTTTCCGGCAATGACGTCTGTTTTTCCGACGGGAATGTCTGTTTTTTCGACCGGAAGGTCTTTTAATCCGACGGGAACGTCTGTTTTTCGGTGTAAATTATCTTCCGTGCGACGAAGATGCTTGTCCGTACGACGAAACTGCTTGTTCGTACGACGAAGATGCTTGTCCGTACGACGATCATGATCATTCTTCCGACGAAGATGATCGTCCGTGCGACGGAATTGATTGTCCGTGCGACGAAATTGATCGTCCGTACGACGATGCTGACTGCAAAAGCGAAAAGAACGTCGGAAAATGCGACGAAGTCATTGTGTTTTAGATGAAAAGGTTGTATCTTTCTTCTGGCAGTAAAGAATAATCAGGCATTCAGTTTAACATCGCCCGCTTGGCGTTTCACCGCCTGCAGCGGGCATGTCACGGAATCCATAAAAACAATCTCCATGGTAAAACCGGAAATACCCGCTATGCTTAAGCGCGAGATGGAGCGCAAACGCATCAGCAGCGCCGAACTGACGCATCGGCTCAAGGTGAGCCACTCGACGGTGTCGGGCATGTTGGAACGACCGACCATGCAGGTGCATCGTCTGGTTGAGTTATCTGAATTGTTCGAGTATAATTTCTTCAGGGAAATTGCACAGAAGTTTCCGCTTGCGGAGCCCGACTATACGAGCACCGAAAGCAAGGCCGAAGTTGCCGCCCTGCAAAGCCGGGTGCGCGACCTGGAACTGGAAATCGGTATTCTGCGGCAAACCATTAAGGATATGGCAAGCCGGTAACCGCGGGAACGGAGTCCTGCGGCTGGATGTTGATGAGAACGGGTTTACGCCCGCCGTCATCAACATTAACCCTGCCGGGCTTTATTCTAGGTTGGCGGATGAAGCCTTTTATTAAACCAAACCCGCACGGCTTGCATGGTTTTTAATTGTCCGGCCGGAACCTGGCGGCGGCAAGTAGAACGCTCTTCGCTGTTTTCGGGCGCTCCCCAGCGAATTTCAGCGCCGTCGTTCGGGTTATAAGCCATTTCAAAGGCATCCCGGCGTTTCAGTATTTCAGCCACGGTTAGTTTTTGTTCCGAACCGTTGCTCCGGATATAGGTGATCGAAAGTTCGGACAGTTTCTTTTGCATCAGCTCTTCCAGGTTCTTTTTTACGTGTTCCGGAGACTGAAGCATGGGCAACTTAAAGTCATCGGGTGTGCGGACAATCCTGTTTGGAAAATCGATCACGGCGTCCATCGCAATCAGCAGGCGCAAATCGCGGTTGGGTGTTGAATAGTCTTCCCACACGCCGCCGGTCTGGAATACCCCGGCTGCCCTTCCCGGCATAGGGATTACGGTGCCCGGATGAGCTTTCATGAATTTTTCACCGTTGTTTACCGAGGTAACGCGCACCACAAGCTGTTCGTGAAGCGCCTGAATCAGGTCGAGCATAGCCGCTTCAGGATCAAGTGGCTTGGGGTTGATGATCCGCTCCATCGTATGATAAAAATCGTCGCTGTTCATTCCTTTTTGCTGAAGTGAAAAGGGAATCAGCTCGGTAGTGGTGGTCAGCTTTTCTGTTTTCACCAGGGTCAGTTTTCCGTCATTCAGAACAATGGGGCGGAAAGCCTTGAATCCCGGTTCGCCGATGACTTCGGCTTCGTTGGTATTGAAGAGGAAGTTTCCCTTCCAGAACCTTTTGATTCCGACGGTTCCGTCAGGTTGGGCATCCACCGACAGCAGCACGCCCGGATTGTTGCCCGACTGGGGAACCTGACGCACAAGGATGAGCGTATGCCCGTACGGATCGGCATATACAATTCCGGGGCGTATGGCCTCGCGGGTAAGCGGCACCGGATAATAATCGGAGTTTTCGTTGCTCAGCGAAGTCCGGGCTGTTCCGGAATGGACGCCGTTCATGACCATGCGCATAAACGAGTTGAATTTTTGTGTCGGGTTGGATTTCGACAGCACGATTTCGTTGGTTATCCATCGGCCGGTGCGGGGAGCGCGTCCCAAAGCCCCGCGGTCGCTTTCGTGGTAACCAAACGGGAGCCCCAGTTTCCAGGCGAAATAAGCCCGGAGGAAATAGGGGTTGTCGGCACAGTCGGGCTCCATCCGCACTTTATTTTTTCCGGTCGCGTCATCTTCTCCCAGCGCGAGATGATTGTGCAGAAAATTCTGATCCTGATTTTGTGTGATTTCGTTCAGAGCCTCCCACGAAGAGCTTTCGTCAGCCTCGAAGAACAGCGCGTTGATCCAGGCCGAATAGAGTGCTTCCGTTTTATTGTCCCAGCCGCGTACCGCTT
>JAEUSS010000429.1 GCA_016788685.1 Prolixibacteraceae bacterium
GGCGATTCCCTGTGTTCCTGAACTGGTGGTATGCACCATCGTTTTCCCGTTCAGGTTGGTATTCAGTAATTGTGAGGGCGAGTTCCCGAAATCAAAGCCTTCGGGTTTTTTCTCGTTCCGTTCGCCAACCAGCAGATAGCCGGGGTTTTGTTCTTTCAGCCGGTAAGCTTCGGCCAGGTCGCCAACCGGGTAGATGCGCTGTATTCCGGCATCAAACGCATAGCAGGCTGTCGAAAAAGCGCGGAAAACATCAATAATAACTGTTAGTCCTTGTGATTTTTTTGCTCCTTCGAGCAGTTGAAGTATTTCTATTTTCATGCAGAAGTTGTTGTGTTTTGAATTCTTAACGTATCAATAAGTCAGCGTTTGGGTTGTTTTTGCTTTACATTGTCTTAATGTTGGCTGTTTTGGTTAACGAAAGGGTAATGGATCATTAACGTATGTTTTGCAGCAGGTGTGTTGAATAACATGTATGTTTGTATCGAAATAAAAACAAAGAAAACATGAAAACAATTAAATCAATTTCAAAAGTAACAATGTTGATTGCATTTGTAGCATTTGCAAACACATTAATGGCAACCGGAAACTTAAAAGTTAACATCCTCCCGCTTTCAGCTGAAAAAGCTGTTGTAGCAATTTCAAATACTGATGCCTCAAATTTTCAGATCAGCATCGAAAACGATAAGGGCGAAAATGTTTATTACAAAGAAACCGATGCCATCAGCAAAGACTATCGCAAAATTTTCGATTTCTCGAAACTTGAAAAAGGCGATTACAAACTGACTGTTTCAACCGAGGGATTAACTACCGAGCGTTCGTTCAAAATTGAAAACAGAAACATTGCGATCGGAAAAGAAAGTAAACTGATTGAGCCCTACTTTGCTTTTAAAGACGGCGTTCTGAAAATGTCATACCTGAACTTTGCCGAAGAACAGCTCAGCCTGAACTTCTATACCAAAAACGATTTGGTTTATTCAAAGAAAATTGGCGACAAATTCAATGTGGTCGAAGGTTTTGACCTTTCGAAACTTGAAAAAGGAACTTACTCAGTAGTCCTGTCAACCGAAACTAAAAACTACAGCTACGACGTCGTGCTGAAGTAACAGTAATTGTAAATCTCCTCTGTCCCGAATGCGACTTCATAAAACGAAGCCGTATTTTTTTTGCTTTTACATTTGGCAGATTATCTGGCTGAAGGACAATTCAATGACCTTTGGCCAAAACTGTTTAATGCAAGCCAAAATAAAGATTAAATTTGCACCACACTATTTTTAGGAAAGTATGAGAAGAGAAGAGGTTGAAATAATGGCCCCGGTAGGTTCGTATGAATCGCTCATGGCGGCCATTCAGGCAGGTGCCGGATCGGTGTATTTTGGTGTGGAACAGCTAAATATGCGTGCCCGTTCGTCGAATAATTTTACATTGGACGACCTGAAAAAGATTACCGAAATCGCTCATTCAAAGGGAGTGAAAACCTATCTGACGGTGAATGTGGTGGTTTACGACAACGAGCTGGAGCAGCTTCACCGGATTATCGATGCAGCCAAAGATGCCGGAGTTTCGGCCATTATAGCTTCCGATATAGCCGCCATCATTTATGCGCGGCAGGTTGGAGTAGAAGTGCATATTTCTACCCAGGTAAATATTACCAACATCGAAGCGGTCCGTTTTTATTCTCAATACGCCGATGTGGTGGTGCTCGCCCGCGAAATGAATATCGGCCGCGTCTGGGAAATTTCGCGCCAGATCAGGGAACAAAACATCACCGGTCCTTCGGGCGAACTGGTGAAACTCGAAATGTTTGTACACGGCGCCCTGTGTATGGCCGTTTCCGGGAAATGTTACCTGAGCCTGCATGAGATGAATTCGTCGGCCAACCGCGGAAGCTGCATGCAGTCGTGCCGGAGGGCTTATATCGTTACCGATAAGGAAACCGGAGCGGAGCTGGAGGTGGATAACGAATACATCATGTCGCCCAAAGACCTGAAATCAATAGGCTTCCTGAACAAGCTGCTCGATGCCGGGGTGTCGGTTCTGAAAGTGGAAGGAAGGGCCCGCTCTCCCGAATATGTTTATACGGTGGTTGAATGCTACAAAGAAGCTGTTCAGGCTTATTTCGACGACCAGTTTACCGACGAAAAAGTAGCCGATTGGAACGAGCGGCTGGCATCCGTTTTCAATCGCGGCTTCTGGGATGGCTATTACCTGGGGCAGCGCCTGGGCGAATGGAGCAAGAATTACGGCTCGCTGGCAACCAGCCGAAAAGTATATGTGGGCAAAGGACTGAATTACTTTTCGAACCTGAAGGTTGCCGAATTTAAGCTGGAAACCGGCCCGCTGAAAGTAGGCGACGAAATATACATTACCGGGCCGACTACCGGGCTCGTTAAAACAGTTGTCTCCGAAATTCAGCTTGATAAACAATCG
>JAEUSS010000361.1 GCA_016788685.1 Prolixibacteraceae bacterium
CTCATTACTGCCTGGCAGACTCTCCCTGAATTGTCCGGCGCAAGTGCCTGTATTGCCGTAACCGATAATCAAACCGGAGAGGAAATCATCAAGTCGGCACCGCAACCGAGCCTGATTCCGGCATCCATCATGAAACTGGTAACCACCGCCACTGCACTGGAGGTTTTTGGCCCCGACTTTCGGTTTCAGACCACTCTTTCCTACTCCGGAATAATTCGCAACGACACGCTTTTCGGCGACCTGCAAATCATTGGTGGCGGCGATCCGACCCTGGGGTCCGAATATTTTCCGGAGAACAACCGGTTTCAGGAACAATGGATTACCGCTTTGCAAAGTAAAAACATCAGAGTCATCACCGGCAGCCTGATTTTGGATGCCGGCATTTACGAATCGCAAACCATTCCCGACAAATGGATCTGGGAAGACATAGGCAACTATTACGGCGCCGGAGCTTCCGGAATCAGTGTCTTCGATAATCAATACCAAATCCATCTGAGCACGGGACCAGAAGCCGGAATGCCTGCAACTGTTGTACGAATCAATCCTGAAGTTCCGGAACTTATGCTTCAAAACGAAGTTCTGTCGTCGGACCAAAACAGTGATCAGTCCTGCGTTTACGGCAGCCCGCTGGAAAACAAAAGAGTCATCCGGGGCACCATCCCGAAAAACAAAACCGACTGTATCGTCAAAGCATCCGTTCCTGATCCTTCGGCACTACTGGCCAGAGAGTTCAGGAAAAAACTTGCGGCGGCCGGGATCTACGTTTCAGGAGAAACAGAATACACGAAGACCAGGCCTGATAGCTGTCAGTTATCGGTCATCCAGTCGCCCCCGCTGCGCGACATCATCCGGATTACCAACCACGAAAGCGTGAATCTGTTTGCCGAACACTTCCTGAAACACCTGGCATTTCAGGCTTCCGGACAGGGAACGACCAAAGACGGCTGCAAATTTGTCGTGCAATTCTGGAAAGAAAAGGGACTCGACATGACCGGCTTTTTTATGAACGATGGCAGCGGACTGGCTCTTTCCAATGCGATAACGGCCAGTCACCTGGTCAGCATTCTGAATTACATGAAAACGAAAAGCGCTTACCCGGCAGATTTTTACCAGTCGATGGCGACCGCAGGAAACGGCACGCTGGCAGGGTTCAGCAAGGAGAACTTCCCCAGACAGTGCCTGCGTGCCAAAAGCGGTTCGATGACCCGTGTACGCTGTTATGCCGGTTACCTCACCACCGACAGCGGGCGGCAACTCTCCTACTCCGTCATGCTCAATAATTTTTCGTGCAGCCAATCGGAAGCCGCCCGGAAAATCGAGAATCTCCTGACAGTACTCCGGAAGATGTAAGCGGCAAACTTCCGCATAACCAAAAGATCAGGCTTCCATCTGCGGAAATAAACAGAAAAGCCCCGTCTTCCGACGAGGCTCATCCAAATCTATGGGGGTAAAATTATACGATACTTTTCATTGCTGTCATCTCAGCACGCAGTTCTTCACCGATCATTTCAACTTCATGATAACGGATAATTTCGTTTACGCTGATCAGTTGTTTGTTGTCGACGCCATTGCCTTTTCCGGCTCCGTATGGTTTCCCGATTACGTCTGTATCAATTTTCGACATGAAATCGGCCAGCAGCGGTTTGCAGGCATGATCGAACAGATAGCAACCATATTCAGCCGTATCAGAAATAACGCGGTTCATTTCGAACAGTTTTTTGCGTGCAATGGTATTGGCAATCAACGGAGTTTCGTGCAGTGATTCGTAGTATGCCGATTCTTCTTTGATGCCGGCTTCGGTCATGGTTTCAAAAGCCAGCTCAACACCTGATTTTACAAAGGCAACCATCAATACACCATTGTCGAAATATTCCTGTTCGCTGATTTCCATCGCTCCGGCAGGCGTTTTCTCGAAAGCTGTTTCTCCGGTTTCGGCTCTCCAGGTCAAAAGGTTTTTATCGTCGTTAGCCCAATCTTCCATCATGGTTTTCGAGAAATGACCCGACATGATGTCGTCCATGTGTTTCTGAAATAAGGGGCGCATGATGCGTTTCAATTCTTCGGAAAGTTCGAATGCTTTGATCTTTGCCGGATTCGACAAACGATCCATCATGTTGGTAATTCCGCCGTGTTTCAACGCTTCGGTAATCACCTCCCAGCCATACTGAACCAATTTAGAAGCGTATCCGGCGTCAATTCCTTTTTCAACCATTTTATTGAATGACAGGATTGATCCGGTCTGCAACAAACCGCAAAGAATAGTCTGCTCGCCCATCAAATCCGATTTTACTTCGGCAACAAACGACGAACGCAGAACGCCGGCTTTGTGTCCTCCGGTAGCAACAGCGTATGCTTTAGCAATTTCGAACCCATCTTTATTCGGGTCGTTTTCAGGATGAACAGCAATCAGGGTAGGTACACCGAAGCCGCGTTTGTACTCTTCGCGAACTTCAGATCCCGGTGATTTTGGAGCCACCATGATAACAGTAATGTCTTTACGGATTTGCATGCCTTCTTCTACGATGTTGAAACCGTGTGAATAAGAAAGAGTTGCTCCTTTTTTGATTAGTGGCATCACGGCTGTAATTACACCGGTGTGCTGCTTGTCGGGAGTAAGGTTGATCACCAGATCGGCCGTCGGGATCATTTCTTCGTAAGTTCCGACTTTAAACCCGTTTGAAGTTGCGTTTTTATACGACTGGCGTTGCTCTTTAATGGCTTCGGCACGCAGGGTGTACGAAACATCCAGACCCGAATCGCGCATGTTCAGCCCCTGGTTCAGCCCCTGAGCGCCACAACCAATGATCACAATTTTTTTGCCTTCGAGTTTTTTAACGCCGTCAGCAAACTCCGAGCTGTCCATAAATTCGCAGGTTCCCAATTGTTCCAACTGGAGACGCAGCGGTAATGTGTTGAAATAATTTCCCATTTCTTTATATTTTTTGTGTATTTAAATTTTTCTGCTGATCCATACAAAGCAAAACAATATTCTCCGGAACTCCGAGTAAAAAAACAAGTATTTTAGGTACTTTTCATGGATTAAAAACTTCTGGAATTTCAGAAACAAAAAATCAGAACTAAAAAACAACGAGTTACAACCAACCTGCACTTGGTATTTTTACACATCACCGAAAAGACTCCGTGCGATACTGAACAGGTGTCAAACCGGTTTCGCGCCTGAAGAATTTGGTGAAATACGATTGATCCTCAAAGTTTAACTGACTGGCTATCTCTGATACACTCAGATTGGTATGAACCAACAAACGTTTTATTTCGAGTAATTGTTTCGCTTTAATGATTTGCGAAGAAGTTTTGCCGGTTAGCGTCTTCACCGTCTGGGTCAGGTGATTGGGCGTAATGCCGATCATATCCGCATATTGGCCGAGCGAAAGGTTTTTCTGGTGATTTTCTTCAACCAGGTGAAAGAACCGTTTCACCAGAATCTGTCCTTTCCCTTTGTTCAGCAAGTTTTCAGGAACCTGATAACGGGCGGCACAGGTGGTCAGGATCAGATCAAGGACCGAACGAAGCATTTCGACCGAATAGCCTGCCGTCCGGGAAACTTCGGCTATTCCCTGCCTGAACAGAACATCCAGAAACTCAACATCTGCTTTTTGATTCAGCAGCAGTGGCGGGTTATCCTGATGGATCGTATAAAAAAACGGGAACTCAATCAGGCTGTTCTGATTGCTTCGGTTGAGCAGGTAAAAATCGGAAGTGAAAATAAAAATATAACCTTCAATATCGTGCGAAAGTTCCAACTTGTGTGCTTGTCCGGGCGACATAAAAAAAACGCAGGGAGGCTTGATCTCGTATTTATTGCCATCGATAACATGATAACCCGATCCTTTCTGAAGGTACAGCACTTCAAAAAAATCGTGCCGGTGCGGATACTTCACACTGAAATGCCTGTTGGCATCAAACACTTCAACCTGAAACTGCTGAGTTTGCCGTTCAGGCGCGCTGAAATTATGCAGGCTGTAAACCGGTAGCTGTTCGGTTATATGCTTCATAAAAAATATCACATGTTGTTTACGAAAGTAAGCAACAAATTGGTTAAAACAAGCAAACCCGATGCTCCGGAAAACCCGGGAGCACCAGGAACAATGCAAACCGGAAAATCTTTCGAGTCAGCTGAATTGCTGCATTTGCCGGAAAATTGCCTCGCGGCACTACAACGATTGCCCTACGAAAACCGAAGAGTCCTCCCACGGGACCAGATCGCCGTCAAAAGTCAGCCTCCCCGCTCTCAGCCCGGTTAGCGAGGCGGTAGCCCCACCCGAACCGCTGATAAAAAAGATGAGGTCGTAAATACCGATGGGAGTCATCACGGTCATTCTCAAATCAAAAGATTTGGTTTTCTCTTCGGCAACCAGTTCCCAATTCGAGATGCGCCCTTTAGCTGTAATTCCGCCTACTCCGTTAGGGCCTATCCTGAAGTTTGAGCCAATCTGAATGATCGCCAAAGCAGAATCGACAGCAACAAAATTAATGTTTGAGCTCACCGGAATCCGATTGCCCCAACGATCCTGAAGATAATCTGATTCCAGTACAAAATTCTTGTTTTCGAGCATACTTTTGGTCGCCTGATATTGCTTTTCGAATTCAGCGTCCCTCTTCTGCTTTTTGGTAAGTGCCGGATTTTCATCATTCCCCTGAGCAAACAAAAGACTTGCAGAAATGATCAGACCGAGAAACAAAACGATTTTTTTCATGGCTTTATCCTTTCTATACTTTAATCTCCTTTCAACACGAACAAGATTCGTTCCGCAGAAGAAAAAATCGGCAACTCTTTTTGATCCTTTAGCAAAGATTAACAATTGAAACAGCCGGAGAAAGGGATTTCGTTCGGCTATTGCCCGACTAACGAGAAACGGCAAAGAACAACCACTTTTTTGTCCAAGTGATATTCTTTGCCGTTCGCTTTTATTGACCGGAGAATACTCCGGACAAAACCTTCTTAGTCTATCTGTTCCAGCATCGAATCCCGTTCTTTCAGGAATTCTGAAAGTTTTTCGATGCTGCTTTTGGTAATGGCGACCCGTCCGGAGCGGATAAACTGAGTCACACCATACGATGAATTCAGTTCTTCGAACAAACGTTGCGTTTCTTCGGTATGCCCGGTTTTTTCGATGACCACATAATCCCTTGTGATTTCGAGGATGCGTGCACCCGAATTGCGGATAATCGTTTCGACCTTGTCCGACTCGAACAAAAACTTGGTCGATACTTTATAGAGTGCGATCTCCTGAAAAACCATCTCGTTGTTGGTGTTCGCATAAACTTTGATCACATCAACGATTTTTTCGAGCTGACCAACCACTTTTTCTACCCGGTCGGCCGTATCATTAATTACGATGATAAATTTAAAAATTCCGGAAATGGACGATTCTGAAACCGTCAAACTGTCGATATTGATTTTGCGGCGGGTGAAAATGATGGTTATCCTGCTGAGCAAACCGATATTATCTTCCGAAAAAATGGTTATGATATATTCTTGTTTCATGTGTTGTTCGTTTTAAGGTTCAAGTATAATATCCGAAATGGATGCGCCGGTCGGAACCATCGGGAAAACATTGTCTTCTTTTTCAACCACCACTTCAAGCACGTAGGGGCCTTTATGATCGAGCATTTCCTGAACGGCATTCTCCAACTGATCGCGTGAGGTTACTTTTTGCGAAGCCAGACCATAAGCTTTCGCAATTCCGACAAAATCAGGGTTTTTCATTTCAGTAAACGAATACCGTTTTTCGAAAAACAGCTGCTGCCACTGACGGACCATCCCCAGAAAATTGTTGTTCAGAACAATAATTTTAATATCCAGGTTGTACTGGGCAATCGTACCTAACTCCTGAATGGTCATCTGGAAACCTCCATCTCCGGCCATGGCAAACACAACGCGGTCGGGCTGTCCGATTTTGGCGCCCATGGCTGCGGGCAAAGCATAGCCCATAGTTCCCAGACCACCGGAGGTTACATTGCTACGCGATTGGGTGAACTTAAAATAGCGGGAAGCAATCATTTGCTGCTGTCCGACATCTGTTACCAAAACCGCATCGTGATTGGTTTTTTCAGATGCAATACGAACAACTTCGCCCATAGTCAATCCAGCTTTTTTGGGGAAAACATCATGCGAAATTACTTTTTCGTATTCGATTTTATCGCATTCCTTAAACTCGTTGAGCCATTCCTGATGCGAATTGGGATTCACATTATCAATAAGCATCCGGAGCGATTTTTTGGCATTTCCCAAAACCGGAGCATCGGCCTTGATGATTTTATTGACTTCAGCCGAATCAATCTCCAGATGGACAATTTTTGCCTGACGGGCATACGCGGCAACTTTACCGGTTACACGGTCGTCAAACCGCATCCCGACGGCGATAATAACATCTGCCTCGTTGGTTTTAATGTTAGGTCCATAGTTGCCGTGCATACCGAGCATGCCTACATTTAACGGATGATCGCTTGGCAAGGCCGACAAACCCAGCAAGGTCCAGGCTGCCGGAATACCCGTTTTTTCTACAAATTCTTTCAATTCCTCTTCAGCATGGGCAATTACAACGCCGTGACCAAACAAAAGCAACGGCTTTTTAGCGGCGTTAATAATGTCGGCAGCCGCTTTCACCTGAAACGGATCAACCGGATATTCAGGAAGATAACTTCTGATTTTGGTGCACTTTTTATATTCAAAATCAAACTGGGAAAACTGCGCATCTTTAGCAATATCGAGCAAAACAGGTCCCGGACGGCCAGTGTTGGCAATATGGAAAGCTTTTGCAATCGCTTCAGGAATTTCTTCGGCCTTGGTTACCTGGTAATTCCACTTGGTTACCGGCATTGTAATGCCAACCACATCCGACTCCTGAAAAGCATCAGTTCCGAGCAGTGGCGATGCCACCTGGCCGGTGATGCACACCAGCGGAATGGAATCGATCATTGCATCAGCCAAACCGGTGATCAGGTTGGTCGCTCCGGGGCCCGATGTCGCAAAGCAAACGCCTGCTTTCCCGGTAACCTTGGCATAACCTTCGGCTGCATGAATTGCTCCCTGCTCGTGCCTGGTTAAGTAGTGGGTAACTTTTTGATCAAAATCGTAAAGTGCATCATAGATGGGCATAATTGCCCCCCCGGGATACCCAAAAATGGTATCAACCCCTTCTTCAAGAAGGGATAATATTACAGCTTCTGAGCCGCTTACACGCTGTGTTGCCATATTCTTCTTTTTTTGTATATTTCTTTTCAATGTATAGATTCCCAAGCGCCTGAATCAAAAAAAAACACATCAGGCATTAAGCTTTTCAGGCATCCGTTAGTCAATCAGTCTTATTGCTCCCCGGTCAGCCGACGAAACCATGCTTGCGTAGGCCTTCAGTGCTTTACTCACCTGCCGGTTGCGTCCGGTTGGCTTATAGGCACCTTCGCCTTTGCTGAGCTCTTTTTCTCTACGTTCGGCAAGCTGAGCATCACTTAAGAGTACATTTATTTTTCTTTCCGGAATATCGATTTCAATCCAGTCGCCATCCTGTACCAGTGCAATTTCTCCGCCGGCCGCGGCTTCCGGAGAAATATGCCCGATGGATAAGCCGGAAGTTCCCCCGGAAAAACGACCATCGGTAATTAACGCGCAAGCTTTGCCCAGGTTCATCGATTTGATGTAGGAAGTCGGATACAACATTTCCTGCATTCCAGGACCACCTTTAGGCCCTTCGTACCGGATCACCACCACATCGCCGGCCTGTACTTTGTCGCCAAGAATTCCGTTGCAGGCATCGTCCTGCGATTGGAATACCTTGGCAGTTCCTTTAAAATGATAGACAGACGGATCGACCCCGGCAGTTTTTACAATACAGCCATTCCGCGCAATATTGCCATACAGAACAGCTAATCCGCCGTCCTTGTTGTAAGCATGCTCGTAATCGCGGATGCATCCGCTGGCGCGATCAGTATCCAATTCCTTAAAATAATTCTCCTGAGAACCCATAACCAGGTTACGACCTCCGCCCGGAGCCGATTTATATCTCCGGAAAGCATCTTCTGTAACCGTTGATGCCATGATATCATATCTGGCAATGGCCTCGCCCAGGGTGTTCCCGTCAGCCCGGGGAACCGACAAATCCAGCATCCCGGCACGGGCCAGTTCGCCCAGAATACCCAGAATACCTCCGGCGCGGTTTACATCCTGAATGTGATAAGTCCCGTTAGGCGCCACTTTGCAAAGATTTGGAGTAACGCGCGATAATTCGTCGATATCTTTCATGGTAAAGTTCACTTCACCTTCGGCAGCAATGGCCAGAATGTGCAAAACGGTATTGGTCGAACCTCCCATGGCAATGTCCAGACGC
This sequence comes from Prolixibacteraceae bacterium, assembly GCA_016788685.1. Taxonomy (GTDB): domain Bacteria; phylum Bacteroidota; class Bacteroidia; order Bacteroidales; family Prolixibacteraceae; genus Aquipluma. The sequence goes on from JAEUSS010000361.1 coordinate 8,346, forward strand.
ATGGCGTTTTCGAAAGCAGCTTTGGTTGCTATATTCCGCGGCAGCACATTTTCGTTGCCATTCTTATAATAATCGTAAGTCATTTCAACAATACGGTTGGCAGCCTCTTCGAACAAGCGCCTGCGATTGGCATGAGTTGCCAGAATTGTACCGTTGCCCGGGAGTGCCAGACCGAGAGCTTCTGCCAGGCAGTTCATTGAGTTGGCCGTAAACATTCCGGAGCAGGAACCACAGGTCGGACAGGCATCCCGTTCCACTTTCGACATCTGCTCATCGGAAACCGAACTGTCGGCAGCCATCACCATGGCATCAACCAGGTCGTACTTTTTCCCGTCAACAACACCTGCTTCCATCGGGCCTCCCGAAACAAATATGACCGGAATATTCAGCCTCATGGCCGCCATCATCATTCCGGGGGTGATTTTATCGCAGTTCGAAATGCAAACCATCGCATCGGCCCGGTGCGCATTGCATACATATTCCACACTATCCGCAATCACATCACGTGAAGGAAGTGAGTACAACATTCCGTCGTGCCCCATGGCTATTCCGTCATCGATGGCAATCGTATTAAACTCGGCAGCAAAACAACCTTTCTGCTCGACGATGCCTTTTATATACTGTCCGACTTCGTGAAGATGCACATGCCCCGGAACAAACTGGGTAAATGAATTGACGATGGCAATTACCGGTCGTCCAAAATGTTCTTCCTTCATTCCATTGGCCCGCCAAAGGCTTCTTGCTCCTGCCATACGCCGTCCTTCAGTCGTAGTAGCTGATCTTAACCGTTTCTGCATACCTTTTTGTCTGAAATTATTTTTCTTTAAAAAAAAGCCTTTCTCAACTGAATGAGAAAGGCTTTTATGTCTTATAGTTTACATTATACCAATCTCATTCAGCACGAAGGAGGACCACCACGCTAATAATGACTAGAGATATAATGCTGATATTTTTCATTTCTTATTGCTAGATAACGATGGCAAATGTAAAAATTAATTTGAACTTCCAAAATTAATTTGAAAGCAAAATGCGTGTTCTACTGAAAATCTATAAGAAAACTACTCTTTTTTAAGCAATTAAACATCTAAAATAATCTTTTCAACTACATTTCTCCAGGTCGGAATTCTCCGGAAAATGACGCGGGCACCACTGGTTTTAAATTTTCCCGATCATAAAAATTGCCGGCCGTTTCTGAATATCCGGGACGTTGGTTTTCCAGTATGAAACCGGTTTACTCCGGATAAATTCGGTATCGAGTGTGATGTCAGCTGCAATGCACAACATGGTTTGCGGGTCGCAGTTTTTCAGTAACTCGTCGAGCAACTGTGCGTTGCGGTATGGCGCTTCAATAAAAATCTGGGTCTGGCCTTCGGTTTGCATCCGCTTTTCGAGCATTTTAATCTGCTGCGATTTTTCAGGATTTTTAATCGGCAAATACCCGTTGAACGCAAAATTCTGCCCGCTCATTCCTGAAGCCATTAAGGCCAGCAAAATTGAAGAAGGCCCGACCAACGGCACTACCTGTATATTTTTGGCGTGCGCTATCTTTACAACTTCGGCTCCCGGGTCAGCAACTCCGGGGCATCCGGCTTCTGAAATAATCCCGATATCCAGCCCTTTTTGATTAGGCTCCAGGTACCGGACGATCTCTTTCTTTTCAGTGTGCTGGTTTAGCTCAAAAAAGATGAGATCATCGATTACAATGGCCGGATTCACTTTCTTCAGGAAACGCCTTGCCGTACGGATATTTTCCACAATAAAAACCGGAACCGATGAAATCAGCTGCGTCAGGTCGGGTGGCAAAACCCGCTCGATGCTGGTGTCGCCCAAAGTTGTCGGAATCAAATATAATTTGGCCATCTGGAAATTTTTCTCAAAAATAGTCAAAAACCTTCGGCGGGCAGAGGGCAATCCTTATTTTTGTAATTCAAACAGCGTAATTGTGAAACTCACCTTTTTAGGAACAGGAACATCTCAGGGAGTGCCGGTAGTCGCATGTCAGTGCCCGGTATGTTTGTCAAACAATCCGAAAGACAAGCGGTTACGGGCTTCGGTAATGATTGAAACCGGCAGCCAGTGCCTGGTTGTTGATGCCGGCCCCGATTTTCGCCAGCAAATGCTGCAACACCAGGTTCGTCATTTAAATGGCATCCTGCTTACTCACGAACATGTCGACCATATTTTTGGGCTCGATGATATCCGGGCATTCAACTGGGTACAGAAACAAGCGACCGACATTTATGCCGAAGAACGGGTTCAGGTTGCCATCCGGCGAATTTTTGATTATGTATTCGCCTCGTTCAAATACCCCGGAATTCCACAGATGCACCTTCACCTGATCGAAAACAAACCATTCCGGATGGGCGATCTGGATATCATTCCCATCCGCGGTTTTCATTATAAACTACCGGTTTTCGGATTCCGGTTTGACAAGATTGCCTATCTCACCGACGTAAACCGGATTGAAAATGAGGAAATTGAAAAGTTGCGGGGACTGGACATTCTGGTATTGAACGCGCTGCGGAAAGAAGACCACATTTCTCACTACAATCTGAGCCAGGCACTTGATCTGATTGCAGAAGTAAAGCCAGGGAAAGCTTACCTGACGCACCTCTCGCATCAGATGGGATTTTATGACGAAGTGCAAAAAGAACTTCCGGAGAATGTATTTCTGGCTTATGACGGGCTGGAAATAATGTCCTGACGGCATTGCCGGTTAAAACCGGATGAAACAACACAAGCGGAATCAATGCCCACGCGTTGCCGCGATCAGAATACAACCTTATCAACCTCAATTACAGGCATTTCATCAAAACCGATCATGGCATTTACCAACCCGATTTTTTGGTAATTTTTAATTTCATCTTCCCTGATTTCTCTCTCCGAAATAACTCCCTGATCGAGCAAAAATTGCCGTTTAGTCCCTTTCAGCAACGGGCTCGTTGGCGTGAACCATTTTTCACCGTCGAAAAAAAGCAGGTTAGCAACAAATGAATCTGTCACCAGGCCATTTTTCACAATAATAATGTCATCGCAATTGCCGCGTCGGGCAAACAACTCCTGAAGAACTTCCCGGCCGGCGTATTTCAAATGATAATCAATACTCTGGTGATGTACGACTTTCAGACTCCCGATTTTCCGGAAGACATAGGGCATAATTTCGATTTTTTCGAGTGTCCGGCGATACAAAACACGAACCTTGAATATTCCGGAAGTGCAATTCTCCGGAATCTCAATTTCTTTTTCCAGATTTATAGTTCCCGCACCAGGAAACAGTTCGTCCATCGACCGGTTAAGCCGGACCTGATGGTATGCCGGATTTTGAATGAACCCGTCTTTCAGTTTCAGCGATTCAACTAATTGGCACATATACTTTCTGAATAATTTCGTTGTACTCCGCCTGACAGTCGCTTAAAAAAGTAATTCCGCCGCCGCTTTTAAAAACAAGCTGATCATTCTGCTCTTCCAGATACCGGATTAAGACACAACTGTCCAGATTCCGGCCATCAAAGAAACCAAAAACTCCGGTATAATATCCCCGCCGGTAGCCCTCAACTTCCCGGATAATCCTGACGGTCATCTCCTTGGGCGCGCCACAAATCGATCCGGCAGGCAACATTCCGGCTAAAATAGTCCCGATGGATGCCTGGTAATTCTCCGGAAGTTTTCCCGAAATCTGAGAACTCATCTGCAGCAAATCGCCCCGGTTGGTGGCTAGCCGGTCGATGTACATGAATCGTTTCACCTCCACGTCAGAAGCAACGATGCTCAGATCGTTCCGGATCAGGTCGACAATGGTATGGTGCTCGGCCACTTCCTTTTCGTCGTTCA
>JAEUSS010000367.1 GCA_016788685.1 Prolixibacteraceae bacterium
GCTTTTGCCGGCAGCCAGCAGCCAGCTGCCGGGAAAAAAACTCGAAACACGTAACCCGAAACAACAAGTATGAAACCCGAAATTCAACAATTAATCGAAATATCACAGTACTACGGCCAACAAACAGATTTTGTCATCGCCGGGGGTGGCAACACTTCGTACAAAGACGAAAACCACCTTTACATCAAGGCCAGCGGGCATAGTCTGGGTACCATCGGCGAAGATGGTTTTGCTCAGCTCGACCGCAAAGCGCTTCAGGAAATTGCCGGAAAAACGTATTCAGCCGACGTGATGGAACGCGAAAATCAGATCAAAAATGATTTGCTGAAAGCCCGCGTTTACCCCGAAAAGGGGCAGCGTCCTTCGGTGGAAACCTCGTTGCACGACCTGATTGCTTTCCGCTTTGTGGTGCACACCCACAGCACGAAGGTCAACGGACTGATGTGCAGTACCCATGCCGAGCAGCTGACCAAAACCTTGTTTGGCGACCTGGTGGTTTATGTGCCGTATGTCGACCCGGGATACATCCTATTTAAGGAAGTGGAAAGCCGGATCAATGCGTACAAAGCGCGTACGGGCAACGAACCCAAAATTATTTTGCTGCAGAACCACGGGATTTTTGTGGCGGCTGATACGACCGGCGAAATCCGCGAAATTTACACGGAAGTAATCAGTCTGCTCGATTCGGCCATTGGCGAAATCGCTCCGCTGGTCAGTTATCCGGTTGACCCGGCTGCGGCCCAAATTGTTCCGGCCATCCGCATGATGCTCTCCGGAAATGGCCTGAAAACCCTGAAAGTGGTGAATAATTCGTACTACGAACGTTTCCTTTCTTCGGAAGCTGAATTCCGGAAAATCGCTTTGCCGTTTATTCCCGATGGCATCGTGTATTGCAACTCGTCGTTTATTTATGCTGAATTTAACGGCGATGTGGATGCTTTGCTGAATGACCTTTCCGAAAAAATAAAAACATACACCGCCACGCAGCCCAAAACGCCGAAGATCATCTGCATCAAAGGCATTGGTTGCATTCTGGCTAACGACAACGCGCAGGCCGTGGCCACGCTGGAAGATGTGATGACGGACACGTGCCTGGTGAGCCTGTATTCTGAAAAGTTTGGCGGACAAAGCCCGATGACCCCGGAACAGGTTCAGTTTATCGATACCTGGGAAGTGGAACAGTACCGCAGCGCCATCGCCATGGGCTCAACGACTGGTCGGGTTGACAAAAAAATAGCCATCGTAACCGGAGGCGCCCAGGGCTTCGGTGCCGGAATCGTGGAGAACCTGATGGAAAATGGCGCCAACGTGGTGATTGCCGACCTGAACGAAGAGAAAGGAAAAGAGTTTGCCGAATCACTGAATTCAGGAAAAGGCAAGAACAAAGCCTTCTTTGTCAAAGCGGATGTATCAAATGCCGCTTCGGTGGAAAATCTGGTGTTCCGGACTGTTTGCGAGTTCGGCGGACTGGATGTGTTTATCAGCAATGCAGGTATTTTACGCGCCGGAGGACTGGAAGAAATGACTCCGGAAACCTTCGAGCTGATGACCAAGGTAAACTATTCGGCCTATTTCCTGTGCGCCAAATATGCTTCGGCGGTGATGAAACTTCAGCATAAATTTAAGTCTGACCACTTTGCCGACATCATCCAGATCAACTCGAAATCGGGGCTGAAAGGCTCGAACAAAAATTTTGCCTATGCCGGAGGTAAATTCGGCGGTATCGGGCTGACCCAGTCGTTCGCGATGGAGCTGATGCCTTTTAAGATCAAGGTGAATTCGGTGTGCCCCGGTAATTTTTACGATGGTCCGCTGTGGGCCGATCCGGAGAAAGGATTGTTTGTGCAGTACCTGAATGCGGGCAAAGTACCCGGTGCTAAAACCATTGAAGATGTGAAGCGTTTCTATGTAGCACAGGTTCCGGCCGGAAGAGGCTGTACGCCGCTGGATGTGATGCGCGCCGTGTATTACATCATCGAGCAGGAATACGAAACCGGACAGGCGGTTCCCGTCACCGGCGGACAAAATATGTTGAACTAGCTACTAGCTACTGGCAGCTTGCAGTTGGTCGCTGGCAAAGCAATGCAGAATTGAGCATTTGAGACAAGACAGATAGCTTCTGGCAACCAGCAACCAGCAACTGGCAAAAAAGCCAGCAGCCAGCAGCCAGTTGCCAGTAGCCAGCAGCAGCCATTTAAAACAATAACATCATACAACGAGAATATGAAAACAAAAGCAGTTCGTTTATACGGAAAAGAAGATCTGAGGCTCGAAGAGTTTGAGCTTCCGGCGATCACGGCCGACGAAATATTGGCCAAAGTGGTGTCCGACAGCATTTGCATGTCGTCGTACAAAGCGGCTAAACAGGGCACCGATCACAAACGTGTTCCGGATGATGTGGCCGAAAACCCGATCATCATCGGTCACGAGTTTAGCGGCGAGTTGATTGAAGTTGGCGAAAACTGGAAACACAAGTTCAAAGCCGGACAAAAGTTCTCCATTCAGCCTGCTATTTATTACGAAGATGGACCGGTGGGTGTGCTGAGCGCTCCGGGTTATTCGTACCGGTACATTGGCGGCGATGCCACTTACGTGATCATCCCGAAAGATGTGCTGGTTCAGGATTGCCTGCTGGCCTACGACGGGCCGGGCTTTTATCCCGCGTCGCTGGCCGAGCCGCTCTCGTGCGTGATTGGCGCCATGCATGCCAACTACCACACCACGCCGGGTTCGTACGTGCACAACATGGAGATTGTGGCCGATGGTAAAATGGCGATCCTGGCAGGCGTTGGCCCGATGGGGCTGGCAGCCATCAACTACGTCATTCACCGTGCCGACCGCAAACCGAAATTGTGCGTGGTGACCGACATCGATCAAACCCGGCTCGACCGCGCCGCATCAATTTACACCGTTGCCGACGCGGCCAGACACGGCATCGAACTGGTTTACCTGAATACCAAAACCGATGATCCGGTAGCTAAACTGAAAGAACTTTCCGGAGGAACCGGCTACGACGATGTGTTTGTGTTTGCCCCGGTGGCCCCGGTTATTGAGCAGGGCGATGCCATCTTGGCTTTCGACGGCTGCCTCAATTTCTTCGCCGGACCTTCGGATCAGAACCTTCAGGCTAAAATGAACTTTTACAACGTGCATTATGCCTACACGCACATTGTCGGAACTTCAGGAGGAAACACCGACGACATGAAAGAAGCCCTCGAAGTGATGACCGCAGGCCTCGACCCGGCCGGACTGGTTACCCACATCGGCGGACTGAATGCCGTGATTGAAACCACGCTGCATCTTCCGGAGATTCCGGGAGGGAAAAAGCTGATTTATACGCACCTCGAGATGCCGCTGACGGCCATTGCCGATTTTGCCGAACTGGGTAAAACCGATGCGAAATTTGCCAAGCTGGCCGAAATCTGCGACCGCCATCAGGGCCTCTGGTCGGTGGAAGCCGAAGAATATCTGCTGGCGAATTAGGAACTGAACCGGATGTCCGGCCATCAGGAAACCGTCATTGCGAACGAAGTGAAGCAATCCGTTAGTTTGATGGATTGCTTCGTCTTTCGCTGTCGGTTCGCTAAAGCGAACGGCAAAGAATAACCTTCGTTTTAAATTGCAGGGATGCTGATTTGAAATGACATTATCCTTTGCCGTCGGTTTCAACCAACGGACATGTGATTTTATCTTCCGGTTTTTATGACTAAAATAATCCCGAACGGGATTGGATATGATGGACCGGCACTAACACCGTTGGTTGTTGGATAATATAACATTGAACCCCTGAAAAGGGGTTCTACATTTACACCGGTAGCACACCCGGCGGGTTTTGCCCGCCGTCATTAATGTTGAGTCCTGAACGGACGGTGGGAGTGAACTTTACGGCAGTCCCAATCTTAAGTCTCCCGTCTGAAATTTAAAATCTATTGTCATTTTATCCAACGCTTGCTGTACTTGCCGTATCTTTGCCGCATAAACAATTAGAAACAAAAAGATGATTTACATGGCCGACACAGCCAACCTGAACGAACTCAGGAAGCTGTATACATTTTTTCCGCTCGAAGGAGTAACCACTAATCCGACAATCCTGAACAATTCGGGCTTAAAACTTTCGGTTGCCATCGAAGGTATTCAGGAGCTGGTGGGCACCGGAATGGTTCATGTGCAGATGATTTCTCCGGAAACTGAGGATATGGTGCGCGAAGCCAAAAAATACCGCAGCTATTTTGATTTCGGCGATAACTTTTACGCCAAAATCCCCGTGACCCCCAACGGTTACAAAGCCATGCGCATTTTGAAAGATGCCGGGGTAAACGTTACCGCGACAGCCATTTTCACCCAGCAGCAGGCTCTGGTGGCCATGAAAGCGGGTGCCGACTTTGTGGCTCCGTATGTCAGCCGCCTCGACAACATTTCGTCACACGGCATCGAAGTGGTGGGCGATATTGTTCAGAATATTTTTGAATACAACCTGCCCGGCAAAGTGCTGGCCGCCAGTTTCAAGACCGTCGACCAGATTTACCGTACCTCCATGGCCGGAGCTCACTCGGCAACCATCAGCCCCGAGTTGCTGCACCAGCTGATCAAACACCCGATGACCGACATCAGCGTGAAACAGTTTGAAGTTGACGCGGAAGGATTGTACGACATTGAGTTTTAGGCACAGACCCGGTCTCCGGGAATTGCGATAGTGAAACAAGGGAAAACGAAGGGATTTGCATCTTTAAAAAGGGTGAAGTCCCTTTTTTTATGCCGCAGGGGCGGGGCGGGTATCGTATGTTTTTTTAATCTTACTTCCTTAAAGTATCCTGATAGTGCTTCAGGAACTGGTCATATTCTTCGGCAAAACTGATTTTTCGGTGATGTTCCGGCTGATTTAAAATGTATTTGCAAACCCGGTCGATGTCTGATTTTGAAACTGAAAACGCGGACGCTGACTGTTGCCACCGGAATGAATCTGACGCGAGTTTACTCTCATTGATGAAATTTTCAGAACTGTCGGCAATGATCGTTGCCAGTTCTTCTTCCGATAACTCCGGACATCTTGAAATCAGGAAGTGTATATGGTCCGGATTGGCATAAATGGCATAGAGCTTTGATGAGTTCCGGCTAACGATCCCGGTGATGTATTTTTCAATCCTGACCCGATTTTTCTCCGGAATCAGGGGTTGGCGCCCGAAGGTCGTGACAACGAAATGGGTGTACAGGTTATTGAATTCGATTTTCATATCAATAAGGTAAATAAGGTGGGGCAATTGTATTGATATTTAGCTGCTGCTAAGGTTTGTAGGAATAAAAATAACGTTTATGGAAATCAAAAACAAGATTGCTGCCATTTTCGATTGAAACATCAATCTAAACAGTTAAACACGGCAAAATTCAAAACCTTATTTTGTTTTTTTTCACCTTAGTAGCCAAACGGTGCCATCCCGCATTAACCTTATTTACCTTATTAATCAGTATCATCAGAATAAGGTAAATAAGGTAGATTGTGTGTATTTAACCATGGCTGCTGCTACTAAGGTTTGTAAGAATAAAAATAAGGTTTGTAAAGGGATTGAAGCA
>JAEUSS010000535.1 GCA_016788685.1 Prolixibacteraceae bacterium
ATATCATAGCCATCTTTAATCAGAATGGAATCGGTTGTGAACCCATTTCCCGCGAAGAAGCCATTGGCGATGAACACTCACTGGGACTGATCGAACGTTTTTTGAGTCTCAATTTTACTGAGAACCATCCGGCATTGGGAGGTATTGATTTTCGTGACCGGCTGAAAGTAATGGATCAGTTTGTGGACGTATTGTCATTAAGCGATTACTCCCACATCCCGGCAGAACTCAGGCCAGCTTCGGAACATCCGCAGACCGGACTGCCTGTATCGCTGGTTTACCCTGTAAGTTATCACCTGCCGTTTTCGCACATCACCAACCAGTTTATCTACATTCCCGATCAGCAGGAAATCAAAGGTTTTCTGGAAAGCAGCTACAAAAAGATCTTCAGCCTTTCTAAATTTTCTTCAGAAAACAAGGTCAATGCCGGGCTGATTGAATCCTTTTTGGATCAGGTGCAGACCTCAGGAGAGAAGATCGTGAAAACTCACTTTAATGTGATGTTATTCGATTCAGCATTGAAAGATTTGAAGCAGCACAAAAGCGAAACCAGTTCCGCTTTTTCGATGATGAACTGTTTTCCGTACCAGCATACCCACGATCTGCCGATGTTGTTTTTCTCCTGCGTTCCTTTTTCTACGCAGCTTCCGGAAACAGAGCTTTTCATTACTCAGGTTCCACAGGCTTGTTGTCTGACCAACTTCGAAGGTGAACTGAAAAACAGTGATTCGGATTTTACCATCCGACTTTCCGACCGTTTGGAAGGTTGCCCGATAAAGATTGACATTTCGGATGAACCGATGCACAAACATTTGATCCATAACCGCAATAAAATTATTATCGGCGGATCGGGTTCCGGAAAATCCTTTTTCACCAACCATTTGCTGCGGCAATATGCTGAAAGTGAAAACTGCCACATTGTTTTGTTAGACGTTGGCCGAAGCTATGAACTACTGACCCATTACTTAAATGACCGGTTAAAAAACCAGGGCGGGGCCATGATGGTTGAGTTCACTACAGAAAATCCGATCTCGTTCAATCCCTTCATTCTGGAAGGTGAACTGGACATTGAACGCAAACAGACCATCCTGTCAGTACTCTACACCATTTACAAGGAAAACCTTTCGGAGATGGAAAAGGATGTGATTGCACATTCATTGACAGAATTCTTTTCTGCTGGTTCAGGAGAACGTTCTTTCAATGGTTATTATGAGTATTGCCAAAGCTACATTCCGGCACTGGTTACGGAGCAGTCAATCCAGTTCAACAGCAATGAGTTTTTCTTTATCCTGGGCAAATATTACAGGGGAGGGGAATATGACTATCTGTTGAACAAGGAAATGGATACCGATGAGTTTTTCCGTTGCCCGTTTATTGTCTTTGAATTGGATAATATCAAGGACCATGCAACGATCTTCCCGGTAGCTACACTGATTATCATCGACATTTTTATGCAGAAAATGAGGCGGTTAAAGGGTGTTCGAAAGGTCATTTGTATTGAAGAAGCCTGGAAAGCCATTGCCACGCCCCAGATGGCCAGTTACATCAAATATTTTTACAAAACCATCCGAAAGTTCTTTGGAGAAGCGATGGTGGTTACCCAGGAAGTGGACGATGTAATTTCTTCACCGGTGATCCGCGATGCGATCATCAACAATGCTGATACCCGAATTTTGCTTGATATGAGCAAATTCCGGAACAAGTTCCAAAGCATCAGCGACACCCTTGGACTCTCAGAATTCCAGAAAGATCAGATCCTCTCGATCAACAAAAACCTGCCATCCGGAAGGAAGCTCAAGGAAGTCTTTATCGGGCTTGGAAGCTACTCACAGGTTTATGCACTGGAAGTCAGCAAACCCGAATACTACTGCTATACCTCTGAACAAAGCGAAAAGGAAACGATCCTGAAAAAACTCCATGAAGAACAGGACTTATCCTTTGTCGAAATCCTCAAATCCATGTAAAACATCAACAATTACAACAATGAGAACAAAAGCAACATTTTTAACCATCGGGATAGTTGTTTTATTCAACACACTCTTCCCCCAAAACACCTTCGCCCAGGCCCCGGTTACCGATGTGGGGGCAGGCATTCAGCGGGAAGCTTTATGGGAGCAGGAAAAGGGAATCCTGTCCGAAATCAACTGGTACAATGTGCTGATTAAAATCCTGAACGGCGACATCAAAGGCCTGACCCAGGAACTGGTGGGTATTGACCAAAAGAAGCTGGAAAGCCTTCAGAAAGTTTCTTACCTGATTAAAGATTACAAGCGCATCAAGCAGACCAAGGAGATGCTGGATAAGATTATTTACATCTATACCACCAAACTGCCTTTGTTGGTTCAGGATGAAAACTTCACAACGAGACAAGCTGCGGTTATTGTCGAATCTTTTGACCTGGTGCTGGACGACAGCCGCCAGCTTGTATCCACCATCCTAAATTCCATCGTGGAAGACGACCTGTTTATGATGGACGACAAACAGAGGTATGACACCATCAACGGGATTTACACCGAAGTGAAAAAACACTATGGAACCATCTGTTACCTCTATAATAAACTGGCCTGGGCATCCTACCAACGCAGTTTCAATACCGGACAGATCGAAAAATTCGCCTTTTACTATACTCTTTATGATTAAGGATGATACTACAATCGAAACAACAGAAACCAAAAATCAAAGTACATGAAAACAATACTTTTCATTCTCATCTTTCCCTTGGCAGCACTGCTGCCGGGGAAGGAATTGAAAGCCCAGGTTTTTGACATCAAACCGTGGAGCGGCACTTATCCGGACATGCAGGGAACCTATCCACTTTCTTTTATGGCATTCAAAGGCTGGTTAATCCCAATTCCTCATGTTTTTATCAGGACCTGGCCAACACACTACTATGTGGAAGTTGTTGCACTTCCGGTCTATGATACTGAAGGTTATGCCGGATTGTTGAAAGTTAACTTGCTGAAACTTGCTGAACGGTTATTTGAAAAATCGCAGATGAAAGGCAGGCACGAGGAAACGGAACAGATCAAAAACAATACAGAAATCCAGCGCGACATCGAAAAGAAAATCTTCGATGCCAATTCCGACCAATTGCCCGATGTGTATAGCATTGCCTCCGGTTTTATCCGGCTATATGTTAGCATCGCTAACATGGACAAACTTGACAACTGCCAATGGCTCCGGCAAACGTATCAAAAGGAGGCCGATGAGTTACTGACACGGTTTATTTCTGTCAACCTGTTTATAACCGACCACGGCAAAAAGCTGGAAGCCTTTGATGAAATCCGTTGCGAGCTAAACAAACAAATTGGCGAAACGGACTACACCTACCGAAAGGTACTACACCTTCAGGCTTTCAACAACAATGTGCCTCAATCCTATGCTTTCCTGAAGGATTAACAATTAACTATTGATCATTAACCATTTAAAACTTGATACATGCTTTTACAAGTAATGAGTACCAAAAGCTTTTTTCAATTTACAGATGTACTGGTCCGCGGCGGCCTGGACAATGCACAACTCTTGGTGAATATGGCTCGCGCCATTGGTGGTATTGCCGCTTTCCTGTACATCTCCAAACGCATCTACGAACAGCTGATTGCTGACAATCCCATCTCACTGTTACCACTTCTCCGGCCTTTTGCTCTGGTATTGGTGATTACTTTCTGGAGTCCGTTTGTTCACCTTCTGATGGTTCCCACCAAAGGGCTGACCAAACTCTCTGAAGCTGTTTATGCCGACAAAAAACACATTGTAGCTGCCAAACTGGAAGAAAAGCAGGATGCTATCCTGGCGGTCGATTTGCCTTCGTTTCAGGAAAACGAAGAAAAAGAAGCAGCACTTTGGGACAAAGGGGTTAACCTGCTTTTGACCACCTACAACATCGTTTCCGGAAGGGCATTGATGCACCAGATAAACTTCTATCTGATGGACAGTGTCCGGCAACTGTTAGAATCCTTTTTTGAAGCTCTGGTTTACCTGATAGCTTTTCTGCGCACCGTCTTTTGTGTGCTGCTGATCATCTTTGGTCCGCTGGTGTTTGCTGTTTCCATTTTCGACGGCTTTCAGGATAATTATCTCCAATGGATTGCCCGCTTTGTGAACGTGAACCTGTATCTGCCCATAGCCCTGATTGTCCTTTCATTGGTTCAGGAAGTGTTGATTTATGTGCTTGATGCTGAGATTGCTGCCACCAAATCTTCTCTGATCTACCAGCCCTCGCTTTACTATGTTTCCAATATGGTTGTGCCGGTCTGCGGCATCGTTGGCCTGATGATGGTTCCCAAGATTGCATCGTGGATTGTCAGCGCATCGGGAACAGGAAGCGGCGGGGGACGGATGGTGAAAACCGCGGCCATGATGATGATCACCAAAGGGGCTATGAAATAATCCAGTAGAAATATCTTGAGATGAATCTCCAATCATCAGTTATCAATACTAAACAATCAATCAAACGATGAATAAAATATTTGATATACAGCGTAAATTCCGGTTTACTGTTTACATCCTTTTGGCCGTAAGCCTGCTGATTACCGGATTCAGCACCTTTGTTTTCACCCGTTCAATCGGGTTGGTCGAACGCTCCCGGCAGAAAATCTATGTTCTGGACAACGGTAAATCCCTTTTACTGGCTCTTCGTGCCGACATCACGGACAACCGGCCTTCAGAAGCCAAGGACCATGTGAAACGCTTCCATGAACTGTTTTTTACGATGGAACCCGACAAGCAGTACATCGAGAACAATTCTCGTGAAGCACTGTATCTTGCCGACGGTTCGGCCATGAAGCAGTACCAGTCTTACAAAGAAAACAACGTCTATAACCAGATCATTGCTTCCGACATCAGCATGACCCTTTCAACCGATTCGGTTCAGATCGACTTTTCCGCTTATCCTTATCAGTTCCGGTTTTTTGGCAGACAAAAGATTGTCCGCAAATCCAACATCACGATCCGCAATCTGGAAACTTCCGGACGGCTCCGCAACATCTCCCGGACTGACAATAACCCGCACGGGTTCATGATCGAGGACTGGCTGATAACCGACAACAAAGATTTGGAAACGCTGAAGCGTAAATCCTTTTAATTCTTAAAAAACCGACGATTATGAATACAGAAAATAAACAATCCAAAAACCTGGTGACCCGAATCAGTGAGGCCATCCGCTTCCATGAATGGATCTACCGGCTGGACCGGAAGGATCAAAAACTGGACCCGGCCAAGCGGAAGAAAAAATGGATCATCATCCTGGTTGCATCGTTCCTGATTTATGTGATTTCGTTCTTTATTTTCCCAAAACCGGCGATCACCTACGATCCCATTCAACCGGTCAGTGAAGGAACCCCGAATACAGCGAAAACCCTGAAACACAAAAAATCCCTCTCCTTTGAAATGCCTGTTGACTCGTTTGAAACCATTCTAAAACAAGATATAAATGAAAAGTTACCTGAAAAGAAATAAGCCGCTGCTTTTCCTTCCGCTGGTTTTGATCCCTTTTATTGTCCTGATATTCTATGTATTGGGAGGTGGCGAAAAGAAGGAAAAGGAAGAACAAAAGCAAAAAGAGCAGCAAGCGGTAAAGGGAGCCAATTACACCCTGCCGGATGCTGATAAAAGCGTCGCGATTTACGACAAGATGGACAACTATTCCTCGAAAAAGGCAGTCACCACCAGTCGTAATTACAACATTGCTGGCGAGAGCGATTCCACCAATGAGGAAACTTTGGCGGATGAAACGTTGACCGAAGAACAACTACTTTCCGAAAAGAAACACCTGTATAAGAACGATCCGGTTCCCGAGTTGAATGCTGATGTTTCCACCGACCTTATGGCACATATCCGGCAAAAGGAAAAGAAAGTCAGGGAAGATTTGGAAAACAGCCAGGCAGAAGCAAAATCACAAAATGAGGATGCAGACTCAAATCAGGACGAGAAAAACAAAAGGGATTACAAGGATCAAAAAGGATCAACTGCAATTGCTCCAACCGGTATTGAAGAACTGGACAATGTTTTCCGGCAAAATAGCAGGTTGGCCAAGCAGAATGATTCCTTGAACATACGGTTAAAGGAAACCTCTGCTAAAAATGAGAAGCTGGAAGCAGAAAAGAACAAACGTTTTACACTGGAGAAAAGTGGAAAGTCAGGGTTTAAACCCAAAGATACAGCAGTCCCGGTTATTGAAGCTGAAGTTTATGAAACCACCACCGTGCTGACCGGCAACCGGGTTAAGCTACGACTATTGGAAGAAGCCTGGCTAAACGGGGTGAAAATTCCGGTCAACACCTTTTTGTATGGCATCTGTGAAGTCACCAATGAACGCCTTCAGATTGAAGTGCTGCAAATACCAGTAGGTGAAAAATTTGTTCCGGTTCAGGTATCGGTTTGCGATCTGGACGGATTTCCAGGCCTGTATGTTCCCGATAACGCCTCCCGAAAAGTTGCCAAAGAAGTTGGCAGCAGCGCCAACACTTCCTCTATGTTCGGTGT
>JAEUSS010000551.1 GCA_016788685.1 Prolixibacteraceae bacterium
TATGAAGACGCTATAAAATCAGGTTTTGGAGATGTATTCATCAAGCAAGGCAGATATAGGGAAGCTGCAAAAGCATATCTGGAAAGCCTGCAGCTCTCCCAACACTTCAATAAAGGATTTGAAGCGAAAAAAATAATCTACGGAAAATTATCGAAAACTTATGAATTGATGGGCGACTACAAATCGGCACTAAAATACCACACCTTTTTTGCTCAATACTCTGACAGCCTGAACAAAAAAGAAAAATACGAACAGCTCATCAATGTGGAGAAAAAGTATGAAACCGAGAAAAAAGAGAATGAAATAATTCAGTTACAAGCCAAACAGGAATTGACGGATGTGCAATTGCGCAAGAACAAGCAGCTTAAGCAACTGGCATTTATCACGGCATCGCTGCTGCTCATCTTTGCATTCTTCGTGCTGATGAAGTATTTAGACAAGCTAAAATCGAATCAGCTGCTAAAACTAAAAAATCAGCAGATTGAGGAAAGCGAACAAGAACTGCGCCGGTTGAACGCCGCCAAAAACAAGTTCTTCTCCATTATTGCGCACGATTTAAAAAATCCGCTTCACAATGTAATGGGCTATTCTTACCTGCTAAGCAAAGACTATGATAACTTTTCGGAAAAAGAACGCAAGAAGTTTGCCGCCGACATCAACCAATCCACCAACAACATTTTCAGGCTGCTCCAAAATTTGCTGGAATGGGCGAAAACACAAACCGGAGCACTGAATTTTTCGCCGATGGAAATTGAGTTCAAGCGTATTCTGGAGAACTCGTTTAGTGTTTTGCGCCCGCTGGCCCAGCAAAAAAGCATTGAGGTTAAATTCAGTTTAACCGATGACCTTAAACTATATGCCGACCCTCAAATGATTGAAACGGTGCTGAGAAACCTGATCAATAACGCGATAAAGTTTACTCCTGAAAACGGATCGATAGAGATATCCGCACAATCGGCGGGAGACTACGTCCGGGTAAATATCACAGATTCGGGTATTGGCATCGCTGGTGAAGATGTTGAAAACCTGTTCCGGATTGATTCAAAAGTAAAACGCAAAGGAACAAACAACGAAGATGGCTCCGGACTTGGACTGATTATTTGTAAGGAGTTTATCGACAAAAACAACGGGACAATATCAGTCACAAGCACTCCGGGAGAAGGGAGTTCATTTTCGTTTACCCTCCCGGCCAAAGCGATTGCCTGAACAACACAAAAAAAACGAAAGTTAAGAGTACCAATGAGAACTGAAGCTATGCCGGCTGCCTCATCAAGTCTTCACTCTTAACTTTTGCCTTTTGATTAGTTTACCAGCATTTGTTTGGCCAGCAATTCGGCTTTCTCCGCTGAAACCGCTTTTTCAACAATCTTCAGGGCAAAATGAATGGCTGCTCCGGGTCCCCTGCCGGTAATCACATTTCCGGATTCAACAACAGGTACGTCAAGCACTTCAGCTCCTCTCAAATAATTTTCGAATCCGGGATAGCACACCGCCTGTTTTCCTTTCAGAACATCCAGGTTGCCTAAGACCAAAGGTGCGGCGCAAATCGCGGCAAGTGGTTTTTCATCTTCATTAAATTTCGCGATCATCTTAGTCAAACCGGCATGGTCATTGAGGTTGGAAGCTCCGGGCATTCCGCCGGGCAACACCAACATGTATACTTCATCGTAATTCACCTGGTCAAAAAGTACATCGGCCACTACCTTGAGGTGATGAGCTCCGGAAACTTCTTTTTTACCGGTAACCGAAACAACGACAACTTCAATATCAGCCCGGCGTAAAACGTCTATGATGCTGACGGCTTCAATTTCTTCGAAGCCATCGGCTAAATGAACCGCAATTTTCTTTTTCATGGCAAACTGTTTTTCTTTCAAAGATACGCGATCAGGAGGCAAAAAAAAATGACCCACTAAAAGTGGATCATTTTTACCCGTAAAATCAACTAATATGTGAACAAAATGAATCCTAAAACTATGAAGCGTAATCTTTTAACGATTTCTCCAATTTCTTTCTGGTGAAGAAGATACGACTTTTAACCGTTCCGAGAGGCAAGTTCAGATCTTCGGCAATCTCTTTGTATTTGTAGCCATCCAGAAACATATTAAACGGCACCTTGTATTCATCTTCCAGAGCATTGATGCATTTAATGATTTCTTTCGAACTGTAAATCGATTCCGGTGACGGATAACTCTTGTCTTTCGAAAATTTCAGATGAAAATCGTTATTAGCTCCGTCAAAAGTATTTTTTGCCTTTACGTTTCTGCGGTAATTGTTAATGAACGTATTTTTCATGATCGTATAAATCCACGCCTTAAAATTGGTATTCTGTGTGAATTTATCTCTGTATGTTAGTGCTTTCAGAAAAGTCTCCTGAAGTAGATCCTGAGCTTTTTCCTGATCTGAAGTCAGACTCAATGCGTAGTACAACAACTTGTCCTGTAAGCCTAAAAGTGCGGTGTTGAATTGAAGCTGTGTCATGGCGTTCGTTTTTTTGATTGTTAATGCTGGTACAAATATATAGATTCAGACCTTCAAAAAAAGGATTTACAACTCTTTTATTCTTAGATATTTTTTATTGCTGATAAAGAATATTTATATCCGCTTTGTAAAGTGCCGAATGGGTGTTTGTACGATTGCTTACATAAGTTTGTTGTTTTATTACAACATGTTCTTAAACAAACATTTCGGACTAAGGAAGTACAGAATAAAGTCGTCAAATTTTGTATATTACAAAAAAAAGCTTCAGCAGCTCTGAGCCGACAATTAATACAACAAGGTCGAAAGGTTATTTGTTTTATGCATCTGCGCCTCAGTTTCACTCAATCCTACCCACCTGCTAATATCCAAACCGCCAAACTTGCTGCCTGTTGAATAATTATTACTTTAGCCGCCTTAAATTTTTCACTAATTGTTATCGATGAAAAAAACAATCAGATCCATTAACCGGGCTGACGTGTTTACATTCAAACGTTGGGGTGGAAAAGCTTATTCCTTGTTCAGTGCCATTAACAAGCCGGTACGCATTGGTGTACTTTTGGCTGTTTACACAACGGTAGCTGATCCTGAATTCGTTTTTGCACAGACCGACAGCACGAAAGTAAGCATGGAGTACGATCTCGACGAAGTTGAGGTCAGCGCCCAAAGAGCACCTGTTGCTTTCTCGCAGGTGGCACGGATTGTATCCGTGATCAGCAGAGAAGAAATTGAGGCGGCTCCCGTCCAGAGTATTCAGGAACTACTTGAATATGCGCTGAGCGTTGATGTCAGGCAGCGCGGTGTTCACGGAGTTCAGGCCGACATTTCGGTCAGAGGCGGTTCCTTCGATCAAACCCTGATCCTCCTCAACGGCATCAACATCTCCGACCCGCAGACCGGCCACCACGCCCTCAACCTTCCGGTCAGCCTGAAAAACATCCGGCGAATTGAAATCCTTGAAGGTCCGGCAGCCAGGGTTTTCGGCCCCAACGCTTTTTCAGGAGCAATCAACATTATTACCAGTTCGGAGGGCGAATCCAATTTAAAATTCGATGTTTCAGGCGGACAGCATAAGCTGGCAGACCTTAACATCTCCGGAAATTTAAGTACCGGGGCCTGGAATCAGTTTTTGGCTTTCGACAGAAGTTCGTCTGACGGATACATCGCCAATACCGATTTTAAAACCTGGAACGGGTTTTACCAGACCAAACTGAACACCAGGCCCGGATCGTTCGATTTTCAGATCGGCAGGACCAACAAAGCGTTTGGCGCAAACAGTTTCTACTCGGCAAGTTATCCAGATCAGTTTGAGGAAACAAAAACCACCTTCGCTTCACTGAAATTCGAATCGGGAAAGAAAATTCATCTGACTCCATCGGTTTACTGGCGCCGAAACCAGGACCGGTTTGAACTTTTCCGCAACGAGCCCGCAAGTTGGTACAAAGGGCACAACTACCACCTGACTGATGTTTTCGGGAGCAACCTGAATGCCTGGTTTGCATCGCGATGGGGCAAAACAGCCTTCGGAGTCGAAATCAGAACAGAGAACGTGTGGAGCAACGTCCTGGGAGAACCATTGACAAACCCCATCGAGGTTCCGGGCGAATCCGGCCAGTTCTTCACCAAATCTTATTCCCGGACAATCCTCTCCTATTTCGCCGAACATTCGGTTTACCTCAACAAACTGACTGTTTCTGCCGGAGCAATGGCCAACTGGATTTCCGACCTGGGTTTTGAGTGGCACATTTATCCGGGACTTGACGCGTCGTATGCTTTCACCGAAAACCTGAAACTTTATGCCTCAGGCAGCTCGAGCCTCCGGATGCCGACATTTACAGATTTATTCTACTCCGGACCGACCAACCTCGGAAATCCGGATCTGAAACCTGAAAAATCAGTCAACATAGAAGGCGGCATTAAACTGTCTTTTCAAGGATTTACAGGACATGCCGGAACCTATTTCAGAAAAGGAACCAACCTGATTGACTGGATCCGACAGAACGAAACAGACAAGTGGCAAACTCAGAACCTGACGCGGATCAATACCTCCGGAGCTGAACTCAGCGGGAACCTGTTCCCGGAAAAGATCTGGAACAAGCCGGTTTTTATTACCAAGTTGGGTATTAACTATGCGTATTGCGAGCTCACGAACGAGACCAATGAGGTATTCTCGTATTATGTGCTCGACAATTTGAAAAACAAACTGGACATTGAAGTCAGCCACAAAATATGGAGCCACCTGAAAGGCTCGTGGCGGATTAGTTATCAGGACCGGAATGGCAGGCGTACTGCGACAGAAACATACGAACCTTTCTGGCTGGTCAATACCCGCCTGATGTGGAAAACGCCATCAACAGAGTTGTATGTATTGGCATCAAACCTGTTCGATACTGACTATTACGATTTAGGGACCATCGCACAACCTGGCCGATGGATCAGTTTCGGAATCAGTCATCAGATCAAATTTAAATAACAACAAGCTCCCGGACTCCCGGGAGTTTTTTTAAAACTTCAGGGAAAGTATTATATTCGCCCTCTGAAAAAATTTAAAACGTATGTTAAAAGGAATATTAGCAATCAGTGGTCAGCCCGGATTATTCAAGTTGGTGACCGAAGCAAAAAACAGCCTTATTGTGGAGTCGCTGCTGACAGGAAAACGCATTCCTGCCTACTCAACTTCTAAAATCAGCGCACTGACCGACATCTCAGTTTTTACTGAAACCGGAGAAATTCAACTGAAAGAATTATTCAGGAAAATTCAGGAAAACGGTAAAGCGGTTTCACCCAAAGCTTCGTCCAACGAAATAAAATCGTTCTTTGAAGAGGTTTTACCTGAATATGACAAAGATCGGGTTTATGTATCCGACATGAAAAAGATTTTGCAATGGTACCAACTGCTGAGCGAGCAAAATCTGCTAATTGAAACAGAAGAAGAAAAACCGGAAGAAAATACACCTGAAGCATAATACAACAAAAGCCGCATCGAACATGCGGTTTTTTTTTGCTTCAAAACAACTTGAGCTGACCAAATGATTGTTTGGTTTCTTTCTGAGCTTTACGGGCCAGTATCATCTCAAAGAGCTTTACCGTAGCCAAAGCATCACCAGCCGCCCGATGCCTCCCTTCGATAGAAATCCCCAGTTCATCACAAATTTTGCCCAAAGAATACGATTTGTGCCCTGGCAGAAACTTCCGCCCCAAACGCACTGTACACATTGTTTCACGCTGATAATCGTAACCCAGCCGCTTAAACTCCTCCTGAACAAATTTATAATCGAACCTCACATTGTGAGCCACAAAAACCATATCCTGAGTGATCTCTACGATTTTTCGTGCCACCTCGTAAAACTTCGGGGCATCCCGGACCATATCATTATCAATACCTGTCAGATCGGTAATAAACCCGGGAATGTAACATTCAGGATTGATCAGACTGGCAAACGAATCGGTTATCTCCAATCCGTTATGCACAAAGATGGCAATCTCGGTAATTTTGCCATTTGCGGCTGACTGCCCGGTAGTTTCAATGTCGATTATTGCGTACAAACTTTAAATTTTGAGGTAAAATTACAATTAATGATCACCCGAATAACACCGGGAACACAAAAAAAGAACCAGTTATCTTATTTTTCAATTTCCGGAAGGGATATGCAGCAGCCCGTATTTTTTCTGAATCATTGCCTCCATGTCGCCGAAAACGCTGGTTCTCTGCAATGAATCTCAAAAAAGAACACCCTCTGGTTTATTACAAATGTTTGCTAAACAATATCAGTCAGATGTTGTTTCATACAACTGAACAAAAAAAATGAAACTATAATGATGAAGAAACTAATTCTGTGCCGGCTGATTACAGAACGGAAAGCCGACTCGGAGGATACGTGCATTTAACAAGAGTAAAATCAGCCTGAGATCAGAGAGTTGCATACAGCGAGCAAGCGCAGTTCAAAGCCTGATTTAACACCGGGAGGTAACCTGGGTGTGGAAGGAAAAATACGATATAAGCCTTGTTATCGGGATGCCGGAGACATCAACAGCATTTCAGACAAAGCAGTTCGTTTTAAGCCATCAAAAAAAACAGGAAGCAATCACGCAGTTTTTTGTCGCCGACTATGTTTTTGATTCATAATTTTATGCACTTTTAAATCATAAAAAACATTGACAACATTGCCAGTATACAATCACCAAACAAATTACTATGAAAAAAGCACTTTTACTTTCATTGATCGTTGCATTTGCAGCTATTGCCAATGCTCAAACGAGTGAAAAAAAATGGGGGGCAGCTATCGGAGCAGGCGCTTACGGAGTCATTGATTCGGAAGGCATAGGCTTGATGCCCGAGTTATACTTTAGCAGATACCTCAGCCCTAAGTTTGATTTACTACTAAAAGGAGAATTGGGTGTTTTTAATTCGAAACTCACCAACGATCTTGATTTGGCAGCTTCTTTCCTGAATTTGAGGTACAAACTGACTGACGAGAGTAAAAAATTTCGTCCTTACCTGTTTGCCGGACCAGGATTTCTGGCCGATAATTCCACTTCCGGAGTAACCTTCAACGCAGGGCTGGGCGGGAAATATTACGTAGGCACAAGGACTGCACTCTATGTGGATGGCGGATACATCAACGGAATTGAGTCGAACAATACCGGAAAACCCGTCCGCGACAACATCTGGAAAGCAACAGTTGGTCTGGAGTACAACTTCGGAAAAGCTGCTGATTCGGACAAAGACGGAATTCCGGACAGAAAGGACAAATGCCCCAATACCCCTGCAGGAGTAGCCGTAGATGCCGGCGGATGCCCGATTGACACTGACGGCGACGGAGTTGCCGATTACCTGGACGACTGCCCCACTTTAGCCGGGTTAACTTCGCTGAAAGGATGTCCGGATAAAGATAAAGATGGCATTGCCGATAAAGACGATGCATGCCCTGACGTTGCCGGACCCGCCTCACTGAAAGGTTGCCCCGACACTGACGGCGATGGTATTGCTGACAAGGATGATAAATGTCCCGGCACACCCAAAGGCTGGAAAACAGATGCAAACGGATGCCCGCTGGATCAGGATAAAGATGGTGTCCCCGATGCCGAAGATAAATGCCCCACCGTGGCCGGACCAAAAGGAAATAACGGATGCCCGGTTGAAGAAGTAAAAAAAGAGATTACCATTGAGCAGGTTGAAATTCAGAATATCACGGTTGCTCCTGTTCATTTTGCTTCCAACCAAAGCTACCTGACCGATTATTCAAAAGGAATACTTGACAAGCTGGTTCTTTTGCTGAAAGAAAATCCGAAATACAATGTAAATGTATACGGACATGCCGACAGCCAGGGCACCGACGAACTGAACATCAATCTTTCCGGCGAGCGCGCCAAATCAGTGGTAAGTTACCTGATATCAAAAGGAATTTCTGAAAAAAGAATCATTCAGCAAAAAGCGTTTGGAGAAGCCAAGCCTGTTGCCAGCAATGATACACCGGAAGGCCGGTTAAAAAACCGCCGCGTTGAATTTGAAATTTTCATCATGAAATAACCTCAAAGAACTTCTGACAGCCGGAGAGCCCTGCCCGTTATTTCACGGACAGGGCTCTTTTATTTTCAGTTCAGAAATTCAGGAATGCTTGTTCCTGATGACGATAAATGTCAAAAATCAAATATCTTTGTCGCTCAAATTTCAAAGCAATAAAAAATGCCGATCGAACTCATCATACGCGACCAGATTGTTGAAGCCATTGCCCGGTGTTACAACCAGCAAGTAGATGCCAGTCTGGTACAACTTCAGAATACCCGGAAAGAATTTGAAGGCGATATTACGCTGGTGGTTTTTCCGTTTGTGCGGATGTCGAAAAAATCTCCGGAGCAAACCGCTGCTGAAATCGGTGATTATCTTCAGCAAAACGTGACTGAAGTTGAAAAATACAACGTGGTTAAAGGTTTTCTGAATCTGGTGATTTCTCCGGCCTATTGGATTTCGGTACTTAACACGGCTTCAGCTGAACCTGATTTCGGAATAACCCAAGCCACCGAGTCTTCGAAGCTGGTGATGGTCGAATATTCTTCGCCAAATACCAATAAACCGTTGCACCTGGGGCATATCCGGAATAATCTGCTGGGTTTTTCGCTGTCCGAAATCCTGAAAGCCAACGGTCACAAAGTAGTAAAAACCAACATTGTCAACGACCGTGGTATCCATATCTGCAAATCGATGTATGCTTGGAAAATGTGGGGCAATGGCCAGACTCCTGAAAATTCGGGAATTAAAGGCGACCATCTGGTTGGTAATTTCTATGTGAAATTCGATCAGGAATACAAAAAAGAAATTGCTGCCCTGACGGAACAGGGAGAAAGTAAAGAAAGCGCCGAACAAAATGCGCCTTCGATGCAGGGAGCACGCGAAATGCTGCTGAAATGGGAAGCCAAAGACCCTGAAACCCTGGAACTCTGGAAAACAATGAATCAGTGGGTTTACACCGGGTTCGATGTGACTTACAAAGAATTAGGTGTCGACTTTGACAAGATCTATTACGAATCGGAAACTTATTTATACGGTAAAGACGAGGTTTTACGCGGACTGGCCGAGGGTGTTTTCTACCAGAAAGAAGACTCGTCGGTTTGGGCCGACCTCACTCCGGAAGGACTTGACCAAAAGATTTTGCTGCGCAGCGACGGTACTTCGGTTTATATGACGCAGGACATCGGGACTGCCAAAGAACGTTTCCAGGATTATCCGATCGACAAGATGGTTTATGTCGTAGGTAACGAGCAAAATTACCATTTCCAGGTATTGTCTATTTTACTCGACAAACTGGGCTTCGAATTCGGCAAAGGTCTGCATCATTTTTCATACGGGATGGTTGAACTTCCGCAGGGTAAAATGAAATCGCGCGAAGGAACTGTGGTGGATGCCGATGA
>JAEUSS010000566.1 GCA_016788685.1 Prolixibacteraceae bacterium
CAAGAGAAGATACAGTACGACAAATAGTTTTTTCATAGTGTCATTTCGTTTTAGTTATCAAAAATTTTCTGAGTCAAAGCTATATTTCATTGGGGTGAATAAAGAAGAAGACGGTACACCTCTGATTCATCGCCGTTGAAAGATGTTGCACAGCATTACACATTTACCTCATCGCTCATTTGTAGCGTGGAGCTAGTTTGTTAGTAAACAATTAGATGTGAGAGTTGGTTTTTTAATGTCGGCTAAACGAAAAACAAGCGTTTGGAGGCTGATAGTGATGTTCGGGAAGGGTGTTGCTGAGGTTCGTTTGTTCAAATTCTGTCATTTTAAATGAAGTCAAAGAGAATTCAAAGTGGCATTTTCTTTTTTACTACTTTTAGTTCCTCTAAATTGAGAATGAAAAATGACCAAAATTAGCCTTTTTTATTTCAGGATTGCCTTAGCCTTTTTTCTCATTCAGCTCTTTGAATCCTCTGTTTTGGCCTCTCCGGATTTTTATTTGAAGAATTACAGCAAGCAGGAGTATCAGGCAGCCAGCCAAAACTGGTCGGTAACGCAGGACGCAAACGGCTATCTGTATTTTGCCAATAATGTTGGGTTGCTTGAGTTTGACGGAATCACCTGGACGCTTTATCCTCTGCCGGGGGGAGCCATCATCAGGACCGTTGCTGTTGACAAGCAAAACCGGGTTTTTACAGCTGGTTACCGCGAGCTCGGATTCTGGGAACGGAATGCTCTCGGACGGCTCGAATACCATTCGCTCAAAAAAGAGGTCGAAGATAATTTTACGGCTAACGAAGAGTTCTGGAATGTAATCACTTCAGGAGATCGGGTTTATTTTCAATCATTCTCAAAAATTTACATTTACGACAGCCAGAAATTTGAGATCGTTCGGCCGGAAGGATTTGTCAATTCTATTTCGGACGGAGGAGACCAAATATTTGTAAATGTCATGAATAAGGGGATTTATTCAATTTCAGGCAATAAGCTGGTTCCTTATCTGGTCACCGAGTTTTTCAATCATAAAGAAATCCGGTTTATTCTGTCGCTCAGCAAATCAACGAAACTCATCGGAACTGCAAACGACGGGCTCCTGATTTACGATGGTCAGAAGCTGGAATCGTGGAAAAATGAACGAAACGATTATTTCCGCAAAAACATTATTAACCGGGGAGCGCTTTCCGGCGACGGAAAAATTATTATCGGGACTATTTTGGATGGTGTTTCTGTTTTTGACCGGCGCGGAAATCTGCTGAATCATTTCAATAAAGAAAACGGATTACAGAACAATACGGTACTTGGCATTATTTCGGACGCCAACAGCAACATCTGGATTTCGCTGGACAAAGGGATCGATTTTATTTCCTTTTCTCCCGATCCTTCGTATTCGGTTGTTGAGCGGAAGGAGTTGGGAGCGGTATACACCGCAGCCGTTTATCGTGGAAAACTGTATTTGGGGACTAATCAGGGCTTGTATTTCCGGCCTTTCCCTTCGTCAGAAGAACCCTTCAGCCTTGTCCCCGGAACCCAGGGGCAGATCTGGGATTGCAAAGTGATTGACGACCGTCTGTTTGTAAATCACAATAAAGGGACCTACGAGATTGAGAACGATCAATTGAAGGAGATTTCAACCGTTTCCGGAGGTTTCTCTATCGTTGAGAATCCGAATAAACCCAATTCGCTGGTGCAAAGTACTTATTCGAACCTGATTTTTTATAAGAAAGAAAATGCAGGCTGGAAAATCGATCGGGTGATCTATCAGTTTAATGATTTGATCCGGTATATCGAAGTGGACCATTTGGGAAATTACTGGGCCGGACATATGTATCGCGGAATTTTCAGGTTAAAATTTGATAACCGTGATTCGCTGGTTTACAATCGCTACTACGGGAACGATGTTTTCGGGAAAGACTACAACATCCACGTGTTCAAAATGCAGAACCGGATCGTTTTTACCACCGGAGAGAAGCTTTATACATTCGATGACCTGAGAGACACGATTACCGATTATGTGACAATGAATGAAAAGCTGGGTAAGTTCCGGAAAGCCAGCCGCATTGTTGCAGCTGCCGACCATCATTACTGGTTTATTACCGATGAGTCGTACGGACTGTTCAGTATACTGAATTCGGAAGTCAGGAAGATTAAGGAGTACCCGTCGCGGCTTTTTAATAATCAGTTAGTTACCGGTTATGAAAACGTGGTTCCGGTAAGTTCTTCGAAGGCTATTCTTTGCCTTGAAAATGGCTACGCAATCCTGAACACGGATACGGTTAATCCGGCTTCACTGATTTCGGAGAAGAAACCGGAGTTGCGGCGGATTACCGTCAGCGGTGTCAGCGAGCATACCAGCGATTTGCCGCTTACCGGCAAGAAGCTTACACTTCGGTATAATCAGAATAGTTTGCAGATGCGGTTTTCGTTTCCGGTTTTCGGAAGCGAAAATATCAAATATCAGTCGTACGTTGTCGGGTTGGACCAGCAATGGTCGGATCCGATTGACAAACCAATTTTCAGTTTCAAGCGGATTCCGGTTGGGGATTATAAAGTAAAGATCAGGGCAGTCAACAATTGGGGCGAGGAAAGCCAGGAATATTCCGTGGGTTTGACGATTTTGCCGCCCTGGTATCGTTCGGTGTTGGCTTATGTATGCTACCTGCTGATTGTTCTGACTGGGCTGGTGCTTTTCAGGCGGCGGATTATTGAACGAACACGTCAGAAAGAAAGCCGGGAACGCGAGGAAAAAGAACGGGAACTGATTGAGCTCCGGAATGAAAAACTGCAGGCCGAACTTTCGTTTAAAAGTTCAGAATTGGCCAGTTCAACCATGTCAATCATCAAGAAGAATGAGTTTTTGATGAACGTGAAAGAAATGCTGAAAAACCAGAAAGAACAGCTTGGGACACGTTATCCGGACAAATACTACGACACGCTGGTCCAGAAAATCGATGACAATATGACCAGTCAGGACGAATGGAAAGTGTTTGAAGCCAACTTCGAACGGGCACACGATCAGTTCATGAAAACGCTGAAAGATAATTACGAAGATCTTACGCCCAGTGATTTACGCTTGTGTGCTTTTCTTCGTATGAACTTATCGTCCAAAGAAATAGCTCCGCTGCTTGGCATCTCTGTTCGCGGAGTCGAGAATCACCGTTACCGGCTGCGTAAAAAACTCAACCTCGATGCCGACAGCAACCTGACCGAGTTTATTATCCGGATGTAACGGACGAATGGTCGTTTCCGGCATTTTTAATATTTGCCGTGCTTTACAATTCGCCCAACATTTCCGTACTTTGTGCTGCAACTAAAACTCATAGAATATGATTGCTTCCGGAAACATCATAAAAATGCGGTCGGAGCTGGCCGAACCTGTACAGTATTTTCTTCCGCTGGGCGAAACTGAATTGCCTGTGAACGAATTGATCGGCCAATCCATCAGCCTGAAATTTACCGGGCAAATCAACTGCATTTCGTGCGGCAAGAGGACTAAAACATCTTTCGGGCAGGGCTTTTGCTACAATTGCCTGCAAACTGCTCCGGAAGCCAGTGAAACCATCATGCGCCCCGAACTGTCGAAAGCGCACCTGGGTATTGCCCGCGACATGGACTGGGCCCGCGAACACGACCTGATTGACCATTACGTCTACCTGGCCGTCTCCGGAGAACTGAAAGTGGGCGTGACCCGCCATCACCAGGTGCCTACCCGCTGGATCGACCAGGGAGCCGGACAGGCTATTATTCTGGCCAAAACACCCAACCGGCACATCGCAGGAGTGATCGAAGTTTACCTGAAAAACTTCTACTCCGATAAAACCAACTGGCGGTCGATGCTTCAGAATAAAACCATTCAGGAATATAACCTCCCGGAAGAAAAGCAAAAAGCGAATCTGTTGCTGCCGGCCGAATTGCAGCAATATTACCATGCCGATAATCACGTCTGGCAAATCAACTATCCGTCGTTGGGTTTTCCGGAGAAAATAACCTCCGTTTCGTTTGACAAAACGCCGCTGATTTCAGGCACATTGAATGGCATAAAAGGGCAATACCTCCTGTTTGCCGACGGACAGGTGCTGAATGTCAGGAAACACAGCGGCTATTTCATTGAGGTGGGATAAAAATGATTAAATGGATAAATTTTGCAGAGTGAGGCATAAGTCTTTCCATCTCCGCATTTTTTTTCGTTAATTTAGATTTCTTTAAAAAACCTGATTGACAAACTACTTTTTATTATGGAACAAATAGATTGGGGATCATTGGGCTTCGGGTACATGAAAACGGATTATAACATCCGTTGCACCTATAAAGATGGAGCATGGGGAGAGCTGGAAGTAAGTGACAGCGAATATGTAACCATGCACATGGCAGCCACCAGCCTGCACTACGGGCAGGAATCATTTGAAGGATTAAAAGCATTCAGAGGAAAAGACAATAAAATCCGTGTTTTCCGGATGGACGAGAATGCCAAACGCATGCAGGATTCGAGCCACGGAACGATGATGGCCGTGCTTCCGGTTGAGAAATTTGAAGAGGCTGTAGTAAAGGCCGTGAAACTGAACGAGCGCTTTGTGCCTCCGTATGAATCTGGTGCTTCGTTGTATATCCGCCCGTTTTTATTTGGGACAGGAGCCCAGGTGGGAGTGAAGCCAGCTAAAGAATATATGTTCATTTTGTTTGTAACACCTGTAGGACCGTACTTTAAAGGAGGTTTCCAGACTACGCCATTTGTCATTATGCGCGAGTTCGACCGCTCGGCACCGCTGGGCATGGGAAAATATAAAGTCGGTGGAAACTATGCAGCCAGTTTGGTTGCCGGTGAAAAAGCCCACGAAATGGGGTATTCCAATGTGTTTTATCTTGATGCGCAGGAAAAGAAATACATTGACGAATGTGGTGCCGCCAATTTCTTCGGAATAAAAAATAATACATACATTACTCCGAAGTCTTCTTCGATCTTGCCTTCAATAACCAATAAAAGCCTGATGACTCTGGCTGAAGATATGGGGATGAAAGTAGAACGTCGCCAGATTCCGGTGGAAGAACTGGCCACTTTTGAAGAGGCAGGCGCCTGCGGAACTGCTGCGGTAATCAGCCCGATTGAACGGATCGATGATTACGACAAGAAAATTTCGTATGTATTCTCGCACGACGGAAAACCGGGAGCAATAAGCGAAAAACTGTATAAAAAACTGCGCGGCATCCAGTATGGCGACGAGCCTGATACGCACGGATGGATAACCGTTATCGAATA
>JAEUSS010000641.1 GCA_016788685.1 Prolixibacteraceae bacterium
TTAATCCGGCAAAAATATAAATGTCACAAACTGATAACATTTATCGTGTTTTTACGCGGAAGCACAGGTAAAACGATTAGGTGAACCTCTTATTTTGACCATCCGGCAGGATTAAAACAACCAGCCTTTTGAAAAGATGCAAAAAATGATATCACAAGACAATACAAAAATGCGATTGGTTGTTCCGCCCATGCATTTCAGGCAAAGCGAAACAACCAATCATCTAAATATCAACAAAATACAACTACAAAACTATTGTTCCAAATAATCAGATCAGTAGCCCCATTTTTTCATCACATCAAAATTCTCTTTCATACATGCCAGTGGCGATTTGCCCTGATAAGACTCCTGCTCGATGATGTATACCTGGGTTCCGCCTGTTTTCCGGCACAAATCCAAGGCTTCTTTTACCGGAATAATTCCTTTACCCAGAATAGCGCTTTCGTATTTTTCGGCAGTGTCGACAGCAACTTCGTCTTTAACATGGATCATTTCAAATTTTCCGGGATACTGCCCGATCACATCGAGCGCTTTAGCGCCGCCAATATACATGTTGCCAATATCGAGCTGCATTACCACTTTGTTTACATCCATCCGCTGCATCATGATATCAAAAAGCTTTACTCCGTTCAGTTCTTCGGTGAATTCGGCCCAGTGATTGTGGTAGCCAAATTTCATTCCCGACTTTTGGCACAGATCTCCGCAAAGGTTGAACACATCAAGGTAATGCACCAGATCATCGTAAGTTTTGTGCATACTTTTGTCCATCCACGGGCTGATCACGTATTTCTGCCCCATGTAAGCCGCGTCCTCAACGGTATACTTCCAGGCATCAGTAAAATCTTTCTTCGCGTCATCCCAATGGTTTTTTCCCATTACGGTGTGCCCGCTAGGCATTTTCAGCCCCAGATCATCGAGTATTTTTTTAAATTCCTTAGGTGTAAACCCGTAAAATTTACGGTCGACGTAGTTGGCATGCTCAACATGCCTGTACCCCATTTGTGCCAGTTCTTTTAATGTCCCGACCGGATCTTTTTTCATCTCGTTCCGGACTGAATACAACTGTAAACCAACAATTTCAGAAGATTTAGCTGCAGCAAAGACAGCTTTCGGCAACAGCGCACTTCCGGCAAGCAAAACCGCACTGTTTTTGATAAACGAACGACGTGATGTTTCCATTTGAATTTAGGTTTTTTATACAAAACTAGTATTGGTGAAACGACTGAGAAACAAATTCCAGAACCGTTGGCAGCGATTCGCGCCAGTATGTCCAGGTATGTCCGCCATCGCGGATACGGAATTCATGAGGAATCTCCTTCTTACGCATTGCTATATGAATCAGACTGTTTCCTTCAAATAAAAAATCATCATCCCCGCAATCGATGTACCAGCGGACAGTTTTTTTCTGATCGTCAGGCATCGCATTGATCAGCTCCAACGCACTGTGACGGGCGAAATATTTAGCCTGGTCATCTTTGGAAACTCCCGGATATTGTCTTTCCCAGCGGGCTGCGGCCTCGTCAAGAGAAAGAGGACCAACATAAGCACTCAACGGACAAGCCGACGAAAACAATTCGGGATGGTGCAGAGCGTACATGAACGTTCCGCCCCCGCCCATGGATAATCCGGATATTGCCCGATACCTCTTCTCGGCCCTGATGCGGTAGGTCTTTTCAATAAAAGGCATAAACTCCTGAAAGAAAAAATCTTCGTAGTTCCAGTCACCTTTCGGACTGTTAAAATAACCACGCTGACCAGTATTTCCGTCAGGCATTACGATAATCATTGCGGTTGATTTTCCTTCCTCGATGGCTTTATCGGCAATGTGCTTCACTTCGCCGAACTGAACCCAGCCCGACTGATCATCGCCAGCACCATGCAACAAATATAAAACCGGGTAACTTCTTCCGGATGTTTCATAATCCGCCGGAAGATAAACGGCGTATTTGCGATCCATCTTCAGAATCTTGCTGGGAACCGACAGGTTGTCCGAAACCTTTCCGCCAGACTGGGCGAACAGTACCGATGAGATCAACAAACACAGGCTCAAAATCAGAATAAATGGTTTTTTCATAGTTAGTTATTGCTTTAGTTAAAGAAGTAAAAATACAATTTAAAAGTTCATTCCCGACCGTTGAGTCCAGACAAACAATTTTCTGTTCAATGCGTTATTAAAGTAGTTATTCAGACAGACTTTGGGCACCCGATCTGCACGAATCCGGCCAGCTTTTTTTCTTTTGCCTAAATTATTATATTTGTGGACATGATAAGGATTAAACAAAATATAGCCGTTATTTTCTCGTCAGTTGCCATACTGGCACTGCTGTTGCACGGCATAATCCCTCATCATCACCATGATTCGGAATCGGAAAATTGCAGGATAGAAGAACAATCCGCTTCCTGTCAATCCTGCACCCATCACTCCGGTCCGGCTGAGCACGGCAACAATCATTACATCGATCACCAGCATTCAGACTCGCAACAACATGCCCACGTATGTAATCTGAACGGCGAGAAAATCAAGAATGTATCCAACTCTTTGGTCGCTGTCATCAGTTGCGTAACCTTTCAGGAAAAGGTTACCGAACAGCGCCCCCAAATACCGCAGTATTCCGAACCGTTTTCGGCTTCGCCGCCACCCGAGCTCCATCAGCTCAGGGGGCCTCCGTTGGGTTAATCAGTTAAAAGAACAGCGGGTGAAGTTCCGGCACGTTCTGTCCGGCCATTTGCTTTTCCCGCGATTAATTTTCTTTCTGCACGGATTCTTGTTATCCGATGCAGGTATTGATTCAACCTTAATATTTTAACCCAATGACAACAAGAATAATATTTCTGTCATTGCTTGTTCTTCTGTTTACCGGCTGTAAAAACCCGGCACAGAAACACAACGATGAGCACGAACACGAAAATGAACAAGAACATGCCCACGAACACGGAGAAGTTAAAATCCTGCTTACCGCATACAGCACAGATATGGAGGTCTTTGCTGAAGCCGACCCATTTTCTGTCGGGAACTCCTCCGAAGTACTGGCGCATTTTTCGCTCCTGAAAAATTTCAAACCACTCGAAAATGTCAGTATCACCGCCAGTTTGCTGGCAGGCGGCAAACGGGTTGAACAAACCCTGGAGCCAACCGGACGCAAAGGGATTTTCAGATTCGGCATCAAGCCTGAAGCCGAAGGAGCCGGCGAGCTTGTCTTTTCAATCAAAACCGACTCGGGCAACCACGAAATTACGGTGCCCGGTATACAG
>JAEUSS010000062.1 GCA_016788685.1 Prolixibacteraceae bacterium
ACCCATATTCGCCCAATTCAATAATATTCATGCAGTTCTGCCGGTTCCTTTTATTCAAATCGTCGTCCCAAATCTGCAAATCGGGCAATGAAACCGCAAAATAATCGAGCCGGAATTCATCGTTCAAATGTGTTTTCCCAAAATCAGTCAGCTTGTTGAATCGGGCTTTTGCCTCATCGTTCCGTCCAAGCCGGATAAGTGCCAATCCCTGGTAAAAAATGGTATCCGGTTGCTGGTCGTTGTAAAAGACAGCAGGCAAGGGTTCGCTGATTCCCTGAGATGCTTTTTCCCAATACTGAACGGCCTTTTCATATTCTCCCAATCCTGAACAGGCATCACCCAACCAGTAAAAAACAGCATTTTCCTGAGCACCGTAAAGTTTGCCTTCACCCAGGTTTTCAGGATAAACCTGAGCCTTTTCAAGCAGTCCAACAGCTTTTGAAAAATCCTTATCCTGAATGGCATTCTTCGCCATTTCAGTTAAGCTAAATACATATTGACCGGTTACTTTTCCTTCGCCGCCTTCCCAAGGATGGAATTTGCGCGACATGATCAGTTCAAATGCTTTGTCATATTGGCCAAGTTGGTTGTATAAAGTGACAACCTCAAGGTATAAATCATCTCGATACGCAACCTGTTCCGGATACGTTTTAAGTTTTTTCAACCTGAACTCAGGGGAATATCCCAAACGTTGGTATAACTGATCGAGTTCCATCAAAATACGCGAATCGCTTTCGTCCAGCCCAAATGCTTTTTCCAACTCAGCCAACGCTTTTTGCGGCTGGTTTTGCTTGTTGAAATAGGCTAGTGAAAGATTCCGGTGAACGGTTGGAAAACCGTCATCCAATTTGGCCGACCATTCCCAATTAGCCACCGCATCGTCATATTGGCGGGCGTTATACCAGAAATTGCCCAGATAATAAGGTGCTTTCGAATCCGCCGGATTCTGTTGTTTGGCCCATTGCAATACAACAACAGCCTCAATTTGGTTGGGAAAACAATAATCGGGACAAGCATTTGCAGCTTCTCCAAGAGAAATTCCGGCAGCTCCTGAATTTCCAGCCTTTGCTTCGAACCAGGCTTTGTAATACCAGGCCATGGGATAAACCGCTTTATCTCTTTGTTCTTCAATCCCTGCTGAAATCAGTTTTATTGCCTCATCATACAATCCTGCAAATGCATAGTCGAGGGCAAATTCGATATAGGTGTGAATGTTTCCGCGAATGAGTTCCTTAAATGTTGAAAGGCCTTCGACACCGTTGGATTTAAGCAAATAGTCTTCAAACAAAACACCGAAGTTAACCCGATCGAGATCAAGCGATTCCGCAATTAGCTTTTTAGTTTCTGCTATTCGCCCTGATTTTCGGAGAATGCAAACTTTCAGGTGGCGGCTTTTGGCGTTATGCCAGTTGCGAATTAGCGAACGATCAATTAGTTCAAGTGCTTCGTCCCAGTTTTGCTTTTTAGCAGCGAGTCGGGCCAACTGAAAATAGCCGCTGTCCATAAAGGCTGCATTCCAAACCGATTTATAAAATGCATCAAAAGCCTCATCATCACGACTTTGATCAACCAGCGACAGCCCAAGGTTGAAAGAGGGTTCTCCGTCCAGCGGATTTGGATTGCGTTGAGTGAGGGTTTCAACCGCTTTTCGGAAATAGCTTTCGGCATCAGCAAATTTACCCCGGCGTAACAACCACAGCCCCATCGCGTTGTTGCAACGGCTGTCGAGCGGGTCGCGGCGCAGCGCTTCGAGGTAATAATCGCGCGGATCGTAGGTGGCATGCCGGTACTGCTCCAAATGCAGTCCGGTAAGGTACAACTGTTCGTTGCTGGCTATTTCAGCCGGAAGTAATGCCGGTTTGGCGGCCTCCGGAATTGGCTTTTTCTCATCCGGTTCGGGAGTCCAGTCAACCAGAACTTTTCCTTTAGATGAAACAATTGCTATTTGGAAGTCCTTGGATTCGAATCCCAACCGGGATACAACAACTTTTTCATAAGAAGTTGCCGGATGAAAATCGAACGAATCTTCCAAAACTATTTCCCTTCCACTTTTCAGGATAACTTTTGAATTGGGATAAACTCCGGTGGTGTATGCTTTTATGGTGAATTTATCTCCTTCAAATTCGAGATTAACCATGGCCTCTTTGGTCGCATTTTTCACCACGCCCAAATCGCGGTAGGGCATAAAATACTGGCTGAATGTTTTCTCCTCACCCGGCATCAGCCACGAAAAGTCGGGCTGATTATCGGTATAAACGCCGCACATCAGTTCGATGTACGGACCGTCCTCGTCGGTCAGGTTTCGGTCCCAGGCCTGACCAAAATCGCTGTGACCCCAGGTCCACTGCTTTTTTCCGGGCGATACATGGTGATTGGCAACATGCAGCAATCCTCCTTTGGTATCGTTCTCGTAGCCACCCACAAAGTTGTATTTCGAATTCACAGCCATGTATGAGGTGGGAACCGGAATGTTTTTGTAGCGCGAGATATCTGTTCCGGGCGAATAATCCACTTTGTAGTATGTTCCTTTGGCGATTGGGAACTCCGAAACATCGCGTTTGCCATGATCGAAAACCGCGTTCACATCAGGCGGAAAAACCGACTGATAATGGTCGTTCACTTTTACAGCCGGATTGGCCCACCACAGGAAGGTCTGCGGAAAATCGGTACGGTTCAGCAGTTTCACCTTTATTTCAAGGTAAGCTTTATCCGGATGCAAAGTAAAACCGGCCATTCCGCGGGTACGAAACATACGCTCGACCTCGCTGCACCAAACCGTTACACTGCCGTCAGCATTTTCTTCGATGCAGTGATCAACCGGTTCAAAGGTTGACGGACGGTGGTGCTGCGGCCAGTTAAACTCCAGTCCTCCTGAGATCCAGGGACCTGTCAAGCCAACCAGTGCCGGTTTGATCACCTGGTTGTAATAGATAAAATGACGTTCTTTGGTTTTGTCGTACGCCATTTGTACCCTTCCGCCCAACTCAGGCAGAATCATAATTCTCAGGTATTCGTTTTCCAGAAAAACGGCATTCCATTCCCTGTCAACTTTTTCATCCAGAATTTTCTCAATCACCGGGTGCGGATAAACCACCCCGCTGCTTCCCTGATAAACCCGCTTTTCCAGAAACATCGGGTTCTTTTCAGGATTACCAATTCCATAAGTCGGAATCACTACTTTTTCGTACCAGGCTTTTGCTAAACCCGCCGCATTTTTCTTTTCTTCGATCTGCATTTCTAAAAATTTATCGTTATTCTGTCGCAAACCCTACCTCGCTAATCATCAGATTTCCTCCCCGCGTCGTTTTGGTTTTCAGCACAATTGTGCCATCGTTGGTATCTTCGCGCATCACGAATATTTTCACCCATTTGCCGTTTTCACCATCAATTTGGTTCAGGCTCATTTCGCGGCCTTCAAACCAAATAGTCCCCTCTCTGTTTTGCTTGTTCGGATCGACAAACCGAACGTACAAATCGCCGATTACCCCATTCGGAGTCTTGATCGTCAGGATAATTTCCTTGCCTGTCCATGCGGTACCTCTTTCATCTTTCCAAACATCATCGCAAGACAGTTGGTAATCGCATTTACCGGCTTTAGCCAGGACTTTGTCAAGTTCCGCATTCCACTTTTTATTGCCAGCTTCGGTCATTCCTGCTCCGGACTGAACATACAGCAACGCCTTTTCGAATCCCGCGGGAGCCTGCGAAACCACTGGATGAACGTAATATAACATCTTCTGCAGTTCGTTGGTCAGCATCGAATAAGTTGGGTTGAAATTGCTCTGGTTCATGTAGGCCAACAGATTGTATTTCATCTGACGGCCAACCGGATTTGTGTCGTCCAGAGTATATCCGCAAACTAGCAATTTACCGTTTCCAACCCTGCATTCGAAAATTGAGGCCAGCTTGTCATTGATATGAAAATCGCTGATGGGCTGAGCGACCGGCACCAGATGAGGATGAGCGTTCATCACAAACGAACGACCTTTGCTGATGGCTTCCCATTGGTAATCGCCAAACGATTCGGTAGGAAAGCGGTTCAGCGCCGGATGAGCTTTATTCACGTACAAACCAAGTGTGGAATTAGCCTGCCCCGGAAAAAATACGGTAGACCAGAAAAGCGGCGTAAAAAAGATTTGTCGGGATGTTTCTGCCGTTCCCAACTGATTGGCGATCAAAAGAACCTTCCCACCCTCAGCCAGTCTTTTCTGCACTTCTTCCGAAAATTCTGAAGCAACCAGTACATTCCCCGGTTCGGGCTGCACCGGCGGATAAATCCAAAGATTCCAGCTATTGTAGAAATCGGTGCCTTCAAGAGTTATACTGAAGGTATATTTGCCGGCCTGAGTGATCTTTCCCAATGGGATATTCACTTCGCCAATGTTTTTCAGTTCGCCGCGCTGAACGCCAACAGCATCAATTTTCCCATGTTCCACCAGTTTCCCATCTCCTGAGGTAAGACTCCAAGACACATTATTGCTGATTTCTCCCGATCCAAAATTGGAAACCTGCAACCGGGCTTCGAATGTTTCCGAGGTTTCCCACACAAACTTTTTAAAGCGCGCCAGAGGGACAACTGTATTGCAGTAACGGCGGAAACTTTCGGGAGTGGTATTTCCTTTGGCATCCCAGAAACAGTCGAGCCAACCCACCAGTGCCTCGCCCTGGCCCTGGTAGTCAGCCATGCTCAGCATTTGAAACCCTGCGCACGACGGAGTTCGTAACAGGTTTTCAATGTGCCCTTTGTACAACAGATCCTGTAGCGCGCCACTGGCCTGATGGAACTCACGGTTCATTCCCAGCAAGTGGTTCTTTTCGGCCGACTGGCGGCATTGTTCCAGGTTACGGGCTTTCAACACACCGGTGTATTTGCCAATTTCGGTCCACAGCGGATACACCGGATACTGTCCCAGTTCGTGTGCGATAATCGGAACCGGCGCTTTTGAATAATTGCTTTCGAGATCGTAGTCGGTGGTGAAACCTTTCACGCCATAAGTATTGCCAACTCCGGGAATGTTGTGTGTGGCTGAATAGTCGTCAATATCGGTAATTTTGCGGGCAGTCGATACCGCATACAAACGTCGGTTGTCTGCTTCTTTCATTTTGGCTACCCATTGTTTCATCACATCAAAATCGGAATTGCCCAGTTCGTTGCCAATACAAAACTGTGTAAACGAGGGGTGGTTTCCGTAAGCATCGATCATACGTTTCATTTCGGCCTGAACATAGCCGTCGGCTGAAGGGTTTTTACCTAACCCCTGCGGAAGCCCTTTGGTTTCCATATCGGGGCGTTCGGCGCGCGAAACGCTCATCCACCAGTCGATCCACAAAATTTCGGCCTGAAGATAAAGCCCTAATTTATCAGCCGCCACAAAAGCCGCTTCAGGCGGACACCACGAATGAAAACGAACGTGATTCATGCCGTAATCTTTGTAAATTTTGAAGATGCGCTCCCATTCCGCCACATCGCACGAAGGGTATCCCGTGAGCGGGAAATGTACACAATCGAGGTTCCCGCGCAGAAACACTGGTTTCCCGTTCACCAATATTTTTGATTTCGAGGAGGAAACCTTCCTGAACCCAAAATCAACAGACTGAATATCCTTTGATTTTCCGTTTTGTGTTTCAACGGTCAGGCGATAAAGTTCCGGAGTAAATTCGTCCCATTTTTTTATCGGTTTATCGATGCTAAAAACTTCAGAACGGTTGCTGATACCGCTTGCTGCGTCTATTTTCCGGCTTGTTTCCAGCATTTTTTCGCCGGAAGATATTTCTGTCAGAATGAAACGTTGGGTTACACTGGCCGGTTTGCCTTCATTCTCCATATTGAATGTGATTTTTAGCTGTCTGTTTTCGGCATCAGGCCAGGATTTCAATCCGGAAAGGCGTACGGGTTCCAACGAGCGAAGTTCGATGCGACCCACAGCGCCGTTCCAGATCGACTGCATATATTCGCTGTAGGTATGCCCTTTGTCTCCAATGTTGTAGATCATGTCGTTATTGATGCGCATGGTCAACCGGTGTTTTCCGGCTTTCAGCCTGCCCAACCGGTGAACGTGCGGAACTCCCAATCCGTCCTGTGTGTCACAAAACTTTCCGTCGATCCAAACTTTCGATTCCCACAAGACGCGGTCGAGGTAAAGTTCGATGGTTTTACCGTCCCATTCTTGGGGTACAGTAATTTCTCGCTGATACCAGGCCGGGCCGATGTATTTGTATGCGCGGGTCAGAATACCATAATCGGATCCTACTGTTTTTTCGCCGTAATGCGCTTCATCGGTCGTACCGGGAAGGGATATTTTTTCATTCAGCGTTCTATTTTGCCAGAATTCCTTTTCGCCTGCATTTTGCGGATCAAGACTGAATTGCCACTGCCCGGCCAGCGATACCGGCAGATGTGTTTGAGAAAACCCAAACAGGCAGCTCATTTGAAAAATAACTGAAACTAGAATCGACCTGAATGTAATTTTTAGAAAGTCCATATCAAAAAAATTTAATCTACTTTAAATTGAATGCACTTACCTGGCTTAAGTGATAGCTGCTTTGCTTTGGGACCATATTTAACGGTCACTTCGCCCCCGTTTTTGGCAAGAATCTGTGCAGAAACCAACTTGCCGTTGCTCCACTTTATGTCCACGACATAACCACCCCGGGGCCGTAAGCCTTTCACTTCACCGGTGGGCCACTCTTCGGGCAGTGCCGGCAACAAATAAATTGTCCCGTTGTGGTTCTGAATCAACATCTCTGCAATTCCGGCAGTAGTGCCAAAATTGGCATCCATCTGAAACGGAGGATGCTGTCCAAATAAGTTTGGGGAAGTACTTCTCGGCAATATAGTTCTCGAAAGCTGCCTGCTTGCCATTGTCGATCCAGAGATCACCAAGTGTTTGAAAACAACCAAACGGAACTTGCGCGCCATTGCCATGTCCGAAGCCAGCTCCCTTGCATATTTGCGTTGCATTGGTAAGTTTTTGTGCTTCCTTAAACTTACCATCAAACAACAATTGCCTGATTTTTGACTGAGAAGCAAATGCTTCAGGATTATTGTTATCATCGGGACTTCCCGACCACATACTCTCTTCGTTGAGTTGAATTCGTTCGTGATTGATATCGCCAAAAACCATCAACCCCAGCGAACCATTGCCAAGTGGTAAGGCTTTAAGCCATTCCGGATCATCTTTCCATCCGTTTGGGTTATCAGGAATTGACGCATTTGCGGGTTGCCTGTACCAAAGTTTCAAATTGTATTTCTGCGACGGCCAGCTTGCAAATGCCATGCTGATTGCCATCGTCGCAAGTACTATAAGACTAAATTTTATCCGACTCATTTCTATATGTCATCGTTTTGAAATTTTCATCAATCTCACTTCCTGCACCGAAGTGCAGATGTCACAGGCGCATTAACTGGTTCTGCCTATAGCAACCGTTTAAGTCTACCCGCTTTTTTGTCGGTCCAATATCCACACAATGGGTTGAATAACCGCAAACTCATCATGCCATCACCTAAACTAAATTACAACCTTGCTAGAAAAAAGCTATTTTCTGACACCTGAACCCTCGATTATTTCGGTCAGTCTAGCCCT
Source organism: Prolixibacteraceae bacterium (assembly GCA_016788685.1). Lineage (GTDB taxonomy): Bacteria > Bacteroidota > Bacteroidia > Bacteroidales > Prolixibacteraceae > Aquipluma. The sequence continues at coordinate 7,584 of JAEUSS010000062.1, forward strand.
TAATTTATTCACCATTTGCGGGTAACTTCCGGCAACATTCACCTTTTCTGAAATGTCATTATTCAACAGGTACAATTCGTCCACCCCACTGCCAGGATTACTTTCTTTAGGAATAAATTTCCAGTTTCCCGAGCGGATGGCTACCTTCCCTGGATTATCCTGAATCAGGACTTCATTTTGCTTCATTGACTTAGCTTTGCCCATTAGAACATCGAGTCCGTTCCTGCTGTCGGGAGCTTGTCCTGCCCCTAATTTGTAATTCAACAGATTGGCAAACGACGTAAAAAGATCGATAAAACTAATTGGCGCATCCGAAACCGATGGTTTAATTTTTCCGGGCCATCTGGTAATAAAAGGAGTTCTTGTACCACCTTCGTACAGCGAATATTTGCCTCCCCGAAGCACTCCCGCCGCAACATGGCCATTCAGGTTTTGCAATCCTCCATCGGCATAGCCCTCTGCTACCATCGGCCCGTTATCGCTGATAAAAACGATCAGCGTATTCTTGTCGACACCCAGTTTAACCAGGGTATTCATGATTTCACC
>JAEUSS010000084.1 GCA_016788685.1 Prolixibacteraceae bacterium
AAATTACAGTCCTGACTTTATACCGATCTAGAAACCGTTAAAATCGATTGACATCAAAAGATCGAATCCAAAATCCCTGAGGTCCGGACGATAGATCGACCTGAAGCCCAACTCGATAGGTGCAAAAAAGCGTAAAGCATGAAAATCAGCCGTCAGTTCAATCCCCAGCGATATTTGTTCGCCCCGCAAATGATTGGGGTAAATTTTACCATTCCGATCAACTGCCGGTAAAGACAACCAAGCATAATCATAAAACAAAGAAGACTTCAAACGCTTGACATACGCCAGCTTTCCGAAACTAAAATCGGGATAGAAAAGCGGAAATTTATAATCCACAGCCAAAGAATACATTTTATTGTTCTGATAACTCTGAAAGCCGCGGGGAAAACGAATAAAGTTCGAATAAGTATAATTATTTACAAAACGTTTCTCCTGATAGCCCTGATAAATTTTCAAGCCGGCATTCTTCCATAAACCAGGGAAGAACAACGCCGACTGTATTCCCGAAAGAGTTCCTAAATCATTGCCAACAAATGGAGTATGACGAAAAATCAAATCAAACTGCTGCCCCCATTTGGGCATCAGATTTTGATTAGACTGGTGCAAAAAATTGTAGAAATACAAGCGATAAGTGAGAGAATGATAATCTCCCGAATAAAAATTCGCAGGAGTCGATTTATCATGAACTACCTCATTGAATGTATATTGTAATTCAGGATAAAAGATCCGGACGTATTTACCTTTCGAAAAGTTAAGCGGTAAACGAATATGCAGATCTGCTTTCAGCTCAGTCCATGTAAATCGGTGAACAGTAGTGTCGCTATCAATAATTTCTTTATTCTGATTTACAGTATTCGTGATCTGATAATAATTGGAAGCTTCTTTTCCGGCCGATAATTCGGTAGTGATTTCCGGAAACCAGCCGAGATAATTGAACGCCAGCTTATAGCGGCCTGTACGGTCGGGCACATTATATTCATACCCCAGACGAGTTTCGGCCGTTCCGAGTTTATTCTGAGAAAAGACTGAAACTCCAGGCCTGATTTCATAACTGTTTACATCAACGTAAGCCGGTGCCCAACTATGAAAATTAAACAGATGACCAAGTTTCGAATATTTTACTGACTTATAAAAAACCGAGTCAGCGTTCGAAAAGTCGGGAATCCCCTTTTCCTGAGAAGCCAGCTTCCCGGCCAGTATATCCGATTTTGGCTGAATCGACTTTACTTCATCCTGAGCCGTTTTATCTGGCAAACTAACAACGGCTAACTGATTACCTGAAGCCGTATAATTACAAAAAATCACCTGATCTCCAGATACTGACGGATAATCAGATCCGAAAGAAACCGAAGCAACCCGGACTATTTTTTTTGTCTGAATATCAAAAGAATACAAATTATCAACTCCTGAAAAATCCGCGGAGAAAATCAGTTGTTCATCGGCATAAACCGGATTCTTCAAATCGGCAAAAGTAGTTTCGGTCAACGGCTCTAGCTTCCGGTTTTTGAAATCAAATGCTGCCAGATATTTTCCTTTGGCTGACAAACAAACAACGAATAACCTTTCTCCCTTCCCATCCCAGCATGGAGTTAAGAAGTACTGATTGTCAACCGTTTTAAACCGGTTCCTCAGGGCTCCTGTTTCCAGATCAAATACCGACAGATAAAAATTATTCTCCGGATCAACTTCGACTGCTGCGAACGATTTTAGATCCGGAGAAATAACCGGACTGAATAACTTATTTTCGTGCTTGATTTCGTGAAGCAATTTATTTTCAATATTGTAAACCAGAATAACTGAACGATCAGAGTGGGTCCACCGAAGATCAGCTCGCCGTTCTGCCCAAATAATCAGGTTATTCTTCATCGAAACGGATTCTTCAAAAATTACCCCGGGAGTGTAAATTATCTTTTCGGTTTTGTCGGGATTAATCAGTACAAACCGGCCAATATCAGCGATCGAGGTCCGGTAGGCAAATATCAGAGAGTCCCGATAAATCTCCGGATAAAGGTACTCGGTGTAGTTTTTTCCTGACGGAGACACAACTCTCAGTGAATCTGTTGTTCTGCCCGACAAGTCCTGCTTCCACTCTCCGGAAAGCTGATCGAAAATACCGGCATACATTTGTTCAGCCGAAAGCCCCGACGACCGTTTCAGCGAAGAATTCAACGGAGTAAGCGAAAACGGATGCTTGCCGATTCGTTCAAGTGCATTGGCCCAAACATTGGAACCGAATTTTTCGCGACTTTTGCCAACCATCCAGTATCCCAATTTATAGTGGTTGGGCACGTAATCTTTGTACGACCCAAGGTAGGCTTTATCGAACGAATATTTTCCTTTTTCTACCAATTGCGCACGGTAATCCTGGCTAAAAGCAGCCTGTCGTCCGCGTCCGGCATTTGACAGAGCCGTTTCAGTAACTACGGCATCGCCTTCCAGAAACCACAAGGGCAAATACGCGCCGGTGACAATGGCCGTTGCCTGTTCGCCCAACAGCGCTTTCACCAATACAGGTAACTCGCTTTGAATTTTATCCATCTGTACCAGGTGCCTGAATTCATGCAAAGCCAGTTGTTCGAGCCAGTCCTGCGCATAAATCTGCTGATGCGGAGTCGTGAAAAGTTCAATCCGTTTGGGTGCCCACGCCAGTAAACCATTAGAATTGACTGTACGTGTATGAAGGATAACCGAAACCTTCCTGGGTTTGAAGTCCAGCGACTCTGCACCATAGTCGTATACTTTTCCAAGCACATACGAAATCCGCTGAGCCTGTTTTTCAAACTCTTCCGGATAAATAATCTGAAAATTTTTCGTATTAATCTGCATCCATTTAATTGATGCAGGATCTTGTCCGGTCTGAAAATACTGGGCCTTGGCAGGATAGGCGCACAAAATAATCAGTATGCAAAAAATCAAATTTCGCTTCATACTTTCAACTGGTTAAATATTCAGATTACCGCTCTCTCCCATCCCATCCATTCCAAATCTTGAACCTGAACTGATCAGAAAAAGTGAAGATTTAAAACTAATCAAATTATTTTAAAAAGCATCAAAACAAGGAAACTGCACGCCTGTTAACCCAATTATTCCGGGTGATAAATCTCTGACCAATTTGACCCGAAACCGGAGAATATTTCACTATTGAACAGAAAGTTGTCAGCAAAATGTTCCCATTCATACAAGTTTGCTAATTTTGAATCTTTCATGAAAAATTACGCATTTTGGAAATCAGTTTCGATCATAATTCTGCCGGACTTTTTGTAACATTGGCCATTCTGCTGGCCGCAAGCATCAGCTATCTGCTCTACTTCCGGAGCTCTGACCGGTTGATTCTGACAACGATGCAGAAAGGCTTTCTGACTTTCACA
>JAEUSS010000186.1 GCA_016788685.1 Prolixibacteraceae bacterium
TGACGTAAAGGATAATGTGAGGCACCGGCTGGTGCGCGAAATTGTTATGGCTTACGAAAAGCATCATGCCCATGAAGTTTCATTGCGGCATCTGAAGGAAAAGGCAAAAATGCAAACAGATAAAACAGAAGAAAAATGAGCAAAGCGTTAACTCGTACCGATTTTAATTTTCCGGGGCAAAAAAGTGTCTATCACGGAAAAGTCAGGGATGTTTATAACATCAGCGATGAATATCTGGTGATGGTCGTCTCCGACCGTATTTCAGCATTTGATGTTGTGTTGCCCGAAGGTATTCCTTACAAAGGGCAGGTGTTAAATCAAATAGCCGCCAAGTTTCTGGATGCAACAAGCGACATTGTTCCGAACTGGAAAGTAGCAACTCCCGATCCGAATGTTACCGTTGGGCTGCATTGCGAACCATTTAAAGTGGAAATGGTTATCCGCGGTTATTTGACGGGGCATGCCTGGCGTGAGTATCGCAGTGGAAAACGGACCCTGTGCGGAGTAACTCTTCCTGAAGGAATGGTCGAAAACCAGAAGTTCCCGGAGTCAATTATCACTCCCACAACCAAAGCATCTGAAGGACATGACGAGGATATTTCCAGAGAAGAAATTATCGCCCAGGGGATTGTGAGTCAGTCAGACTATGAAATGCTTGAAAAATATACCCGCGAAATATTCCGTCGAGGTACTGCTATCGCTGCAGACATGGGGCTGATCCTGGTTGATACCAAGTATGAATTCGGGAAAAAGGATGGCAAGATTTATCTGATCGACGAAATTCATACCCCCGATTCATCGCGTTATTTCTATGCTGAAGGCTACGAAGAACGGTTAGCTAAAGGTGAAAACCAAAAACAGCTTTCAAAAGAGTTTGTACGTCAGTGGCTTATAGAAAATGGCTTTCAGGGAAAAGAAGGTCAGGTTATTCCTGAAATGGATGAAGCATTTGTCCTTTCGGTATCCGAGCGCTACATCGAACTTTTCGAAAATATTACAGGCGACAAATTTGTCAGGTCTGATTTGTCAAATATTAAGGAACGAATAGAAAATAATATTCAGAATTTTCTGAAGGGTCTGTAACAAAGAAGGCTGCCTGAAAAGGCAGCCTTCTTTGCTTGATAACGGATAACTGAGTGTTCGCTGTTGTTTTCAGAATCCGAAGGAAAGATTAACCTGTACCGGCGATGGAACAATTGCATATCCTCGCGGAGACAGCTGAAAAAATAAGTCACCGTTCCTGAAAAATACCTGCCCGTTTACATGAATCCGGCTGCAGTCGGCCGGCAAATGTCTGAAATAAATATGGCGGGGAGGTTCTGTAACACAATAGCCGACACCTTTATGATAGGTATAAAACCGGTTCCCGTAATAGTAGTAGTTTCCGCGGTCGTGCCTGAAAACAACCGGGTTATGGTCGAACTTGTTGTAAACACGCCCGTATCTTGGGTGATCGTAACAATAGGCATGTTTATTTTTCTTTGAATATCTCGGATGGTAGTGGTAGCGGGCATCCCGATCATCATCTCTGTGGTCCCGCCATTCATTATGGGCGGTTCGGTGATCATTATACCGTGGCTGGCGATATTCCTTCCTGTCCCGGTCTTTTCCCTTCTTATCTTCGTTCCGGCGATTTTGCGCGTCCGATTCAGTTGCAGATGCCAAGAGTACTAGTGAAATTGTTATAACCGGAAGATATTGCCTTAAATTATCAATCGTTTTCATGGCTTTCAGTTTTTAAGGTGAATAATTAAATATTGAACTTTACCGGTAATTTGTCTGAGCTAAAACAAAGCTTGTGCCAAAATAATAGTCGGAATCTGAACTTGTTTTAACCATCTGAATGAGATGTGATTAGCTTGAGGTGTTGGAATGAGTGTATCATTTCTTAATTTCCGGATCAGCGGTTTGTTTGTCAAATAATGCTATTTTTGCCGCAAAATTGAATGCTGTGGGAAGAATCTTAGCCATTGATTACGGACGAAAACGTGTTGGAATTGCAGTTACTGATCCGCTTCAGATTATCGCCAACAGGTTGGTAACCGTTCCGACTCATGAAATCTGGACGTTTCTGAAGGAGTATTTTGCAAAGGAAGACGTTGAAAAAGTTATTGTGGGATATCCGTTGCAAATGAACAATCAGCCCTCTGAAGCCGTTCAATATATCAACCCGTTTTTGAGGAAATTTCAAAAAGATTATCCGGAAATGCCTGTCGAACAAGTGGATGAGCGGTTTACATCTAAAATGGCATTTCAAACTATGATCGACGCCGGCCTAAAGAAAAAAGACCGGCAGAACAAAGGAACAATTGATGGCGTTAGTGCTACCATTATTTTGCAAAGTTATTTAGAACAAAAAAATTATATCCGATGATTTATCCGGTTACCGTATTTGGCGATCCCGTACTCAGAAAAAAGGCAGAACCGATTACAAAAGATTTTCAAGATCTGAGGGGATTTATTCAGAACATGTTTGATACCATGTACAATTCAGATGGTGTTGGTTTGGCGGCTCCCCAGGTTGGACATGCGATCCGCATTTTTGTGCTCGACACTACCACTGACGAAGAAGATGAGCCGGCCGGAATAAAAAAGGCGTTCATCAATCCCGAAATACTGGAAAAAACAGGAGAAGAATGGGTGATGAATGAAGGATGTTTAAGTTTGCCCGAGATTCGGGAAGATGTTTTGCGCCCGGAAACTGTTCGTATAAAATATTTGGATGAAGATTTCAATCAGCTTGAAGAAACATACAGCGGATTTACTTCGCGGGTAATTCAGCATGAGTACGACCATTTGGAAGGGGTTATGTTTGTTGACTACCTCAATCCGTTGAAAAAAAGACTGTTGAAAGGGAAGCTGACAGCCATCTCGAAAGGGAAAGTACTGCCTAAATATCGTATAAAAGTTCCCGGAAAATAAAAAAACAATCAGTTCATTGGCCGAAAACCGGGGGTTCATGCAAAAAAACGATCATCCGGGAAAATAGAGATCTTTGTTGTAAACCAAACATAAGCGATCGACGTAACTGGCAAAAAACCAGAATCGATGCTTATTACCCGAAGCTTTTTTCAAAAGATTCCCTTTATCCGGATTACCAGTCTTTTCCTGATTGGTATTTTGCTGAATCAATACTTCAGGTTCGATTTTCGGTGGGTTGGTTTGATTCTGACCATACTGATCTCTGGTTCTGTTATTCTCTGGCACAACAGTAATTTTGTTGTGGTCAAAGTTCATAACTTACTCGTTGCTGCGGGAGTTGTTGTGGCAGGTGTATTTTATCCGGATAAAAATCCGGATCGGGACCTCCCCTCTTTCTCCCGGAGGGATTATTTTCTTGCTGAAGTTTGCCAGAAACCTTCAGAAAAGGCAAATTCATTTCAGGCGGTATTGCTGATTCAGAGTCCTTCAATGGCAAAACCAGAGAAACTGGTTGCTTATTTTAGCAAAACCAGATTTGATACCTCAATAAGTGCAGGTGATCAGTTGGTTATTCTCGTCAAGCCACAAGAAATCAGGAATATGGGCAATCCGTTTGAGTACGATTACCAGGCGGTAATGCGCAAAAACGGCATTTGCTTTTCGGCATATCTGGCTGAGGGCACTTACCTGAAAACGGGTCATCAGATTAACCGGACGACCTACAAAGCTGAGCAAATTCGGGATAAACTAATTTCTGTTCTGGCTTCTGCTTTAACCGAACGGGAAGAACGGTCGGTTGTTTCTGCATTAACCTTGGGTTATCGGGCCGAGATAGATCAGGAAACCGTTGATTATTTTGCATCTACAGGTGCCATGCATGTTTTATCGGTCTCTGGTTTGCATGTCGGTTTGATTTATTTTATTCTCGGATTTTTGATTTCGTTCATTAAACGGGGTAAAGCCGGGCTGATTGTTTTTTCAGTTGTAATGATCTTTTTCCTCTGGTGTTACGCATTTATTACCGGATTTTCTCCTTCAGTGCAACGTGCTACAGTGATGTTTACGTTTGTAATCATCGGCAATAATCTCCGACGGCCGGTAAACATCTACAATTCGCTCACGGCTTCAGCATTTTTGCTGATATTATTAAATCCCAACGTTATTTTTGATATTGGCTTCCAGTTGTCTTATCTGGCTGTATTCGGGATTGTTCTCATTCAGCCTGCTTTATACCAAGTGCTTGAAATAACTAATCCCCTGTTGAAATGGTGTTGGGGATTGTTTACTGTTTCCGTTGCAGCCCAATTAACCACGTTTCCGTTAGGACTGTTTTATTTTAATCAGTTCCCGAATTTGTTCTGGCTTAGCGGCTTTGTTGTTATTCCGTTAACAACACTGATTATTTGGATGACGCTGGCCTTTTTTGTGCTCAGTCCGCTGCAGGGATTGGCAACGTTCATTGGGTGGGCAATTCAAAAGGTCACATCGCTGATGTTGTACTTGCTTAAAGAAATGGACGCACTGCCTTTGGCCGTGAGTAAAGGGATTGTTTTAAGTTTACCTCAGGTTTTTGTTTTGTTCGCAGGCATTGTTGTGATAATCATCTTTATCAGCACTAAAAAAACAAACTGGCTGTTTGCCCTGCTTTCTTTGGTCCTGATATTTCAGGTTAGCGAAATACGAGCAAAAAGTCGGGTCTTTAATCAGCGGATGCTATACGTTTACAATGCAAAAGAGCTGATGGTTCATTTAATTTGCGGGAGGACTAATTACGTGATTGTAAACGGAAAAAAATCGATATCTCCCAAGGAACTTAAAATGGTTGAAAGAGTGAAGGATCACCTGAAACTCGATAACCCGGTTTGGGTTGAAAGGAGTGATAAAAACGGCTTCGTTTCTGCAGAACTGAAGATAAGTGATCAGGATATTCAGTTTATGAACTGCAGAATTAAGTTCATCAGCAGAGCGAATGAAACCAGGCAATCGGTTGAAGTATTGGAAATTACATCCTGTAGCTCAGATCAGGATCAGCATAAAAAGCAAGGCACAACCATTGCCACCGGAAGTTCGTACTTCAGAACAGAGCAGGAGATTGAGATTGACCATATGATAAAGAAGCAGGGCGCTTATCGTTTAAGCCTGAACTAGGTCTGAACGCTTCGGCCTTGACCTGGAAACATGAACAGAGTTTATGCAATTGTGGTATTTTAATGTATCTTGCCTGTCTAAATTACGAAAGATTTACGGAGATGAAAATTGTAATTGTAGGAGCTGGCGAGGTTGGAACTCACCTTGCCCGAATGTTAAGTAAGGCTAATCATGATATTGTCCTGCTTGATGAAGATCCAGCTAAGCTCCAGTGGATATCCAATCAGGTTGATCTTTTGGCCATGACCGGATATGCAAACTCGTTCAGAGATCTTCATGACGCCGGAGTTTCCAAAGCAGACCTGTTTATTGCTGTCACTCCGTTTGAAGACCGTAACATGATGGCTTGTATTATTGCAAAAGATCTGGGGGCCAAACGTACGGTTGCACGGGTTGACAACGGCGAGTTTTTGAATGAAAGGAACCGCGACCGTATAATCAGCTTTGGTGTTGATGAAGTCATTTATCCCGAAAATCTTGCAGCCCGCGAGATTGTAAATTCAATCAAACAAGTTGGAACCCGCGAAATGATTGAATTTTCAGGAGGTAAACTCATCCTGATGGGAATAAAAATCCGTGAGAATGCTCTTATCGTAAATAAAACGTTAGAGGAAATATCAGGTATCGATAGAGAAATCCGGGCAGTTGCCATTAATCGCGGTACAAAGGTATTTGTTCCTCATGGTAAAGACTATGTCCTGAATAATGACATTGTTTTCTTTATTACGACAAAGTCGAACCAGAATTTGATTTACGAGATTTCGGGGAAAGAAATCTTTGAAGTAAAAAACATCATGATACTTGGCGGAAGCCGGATTGCCCAGAAAGCGGTTGAGAAACTTGGAGATCAGTACAACATCAAGATTATTGAAACAGACCGGGAACGTAGTGTAAAAATAGCTGGTAAGTTGGGAAATGCGCTTGTGATTCACGGCGATGGCAGAAACCTGGATTTGCTGAAAGAAGAATCATTAGAAAGAATGGAT
>JAEUSS010000201.1 GCA_016788685.1 Prolixibacteraceae bacterium
AACGTTCAAAGGACGCGATATCTTTCTTTCGATGGGCTACGATTACCGCAACGCGATGGTCGAAATGAGTGAAGATGGAATGTCGGTTGCCGAAAAATGGAGCAATATGACTCTGGACAACCACCATCATGGTCTGATTGAACTGGATGGTTTTATCTACGGTTCGAACTGGCAAAGCAACAGCAAAGGTAAATGGGTTTGCATGGACTGGGAAACCGGCGACGTGAAATACGAAACCGATTGGGCCAATAAAGGTGCCTTGGTTTATGCTGACGGAATGTTCTATATTCTGGAAGAAAAAGCCGGTAATGTAGCTCTTGTAAAGCCTGATTCAAATGCATTCGAGGTAGTCAGTTCTTTTAAACTTCAGGGCGGGAGTGGCCCGTTCTGGTCGCATCCGTTTATTGCCAACGGCAAACTGTATCTGCGCCACGGCGACGTTTTGTTCGTGTACAACATTAAGGCTTAATTTATTCCTGAAAAGATGACGAAAATTCTCACCTTTCTTTTACTCACTTTAGTTTTTTCCGGAAGTCTTTTTTCTCAGGATTTGGTTGAATGGCGTGGTCCAAACCGGGCGGGAATCTATCCTGACCACGGTCTTCTGAAAAGCTGGCCCGAAAGCGGACCTAAACTTTTGCTGGAATTGAACGATATCGGGAATGGCTATTCTTCTCCGGTGGTATATAAAAACACGATTTATATTACCGGAAGAAAAGATACACTCGACGTTGTTTCGGCTTACGAAATGGACGGGACCAAAAAGTGGGAGGCTGTTTATGGCCGGGCCTGGGCACGCACTTATCCCGAAAACCGGTGTACTCCAACCATCGAAAACAATCGGATTTTTCTGATCAGCGGAATGGGCGAAGTGGCTTGTTTGGACACATCTTCAGGAAAACTAATATGGACTGCCGATGCCAACAAAGAGTACGGCGGAGAATCGCATACCTGGGGAATTGCAGAGTCGGCAGTTGTATCGGACAAAGCGGTGTTCTATGTAACCGGAGGTGAAGTAACTTCGGTGGTTGCGCTGGATAAGTCAAGTGGCAAACTGCTCTGGAAAACCAAAAGTCTGGGTGGGACGCGCGCATACGCCTCTTCGTTAATCATCGAAAAAGCAGGCATGCAATTGTTGCTTGCGCAAACAGCCAACGACCTGATCGCCGTTAACATCGAAGATGGTGAGGTTGTATGGACTTACAACCTCATGCAGCATCACACCGGAAGGATGGGAAAAGGAGCTAATACCAATACGCCTCTTTACTTCAATGGCGAGATTTTTATTACCAGCGGATACGATCATCCGGCTTTGATGTTAAGTCTGGCTAACGACGGACGTTCGGTTTCGCTGAAATGGACTAACCCCGACTTTGACACTCATATCGGTGGAGCCGTTAAAATAGGCAATTATGTATTTGGAACGACCTGGATAAACAACGGTAACGGCAATTGGATTTGTGCCGACTGGGATACCGGAAAAACCATGTACGAAACACCGTGGCTCAATAAGGGCTCAGTCATTTCGGCTGACGGTCTTTTGTATTGCTACGAAGAAAAAACTGGTAATCTGGCCTTGGTAAAGCCTGATCCAAAGAAATTTGAAATCATCAGTTCTTTTAAAATAGAAAAAGGTGCCGGACCACATTGGGCGCATCCTGCTGTTTTCGACGGAAAACTGTTTGTCCGGCATGGCGAATATCTGGCTGTATATAGCCTGAAGAGTTAGTGCCTAAAGTTAAACAAAGCGATATCCTTTGCCGGTCACTGAAGTGAACAGGCACGACACAAACAGATAAAAAGAGAGAAATCTTGGAAAAGAATATCAAATATACAGGGTGGGCGGCAGGTGCGATTGTGCTGGTTCTGTTTGGCTGGTGGCTTCTGAAAGATCCGACCAGCACGTTTACCGAAAGTTTGCCGGGTGAAGATAACCGGGGAGCTGATTCAACCGCAACAGATGTGGTCAACATTGGCGAAAAATTTGAATCCTTCGGAACGTCAACTTCCGGCTTAAAAGGAACCTGGACTCGTTTTCGCGGAGCCGATTACGATAACATTGTAAAAAATTCTCAGCCGCTTAAAAATTCATGGTCAGGCGACCAGCCTGAAATTCTGTGGTCGGTTGATCTGGGCGAAGGGCATGCCGGGCCTGCCATATATGAAGGAAACGTTTACCTGATGGATTACGACGAGGCCAAACGCGAAGATGCTTTGCGTTGTTTTTCGCTCGAAGATGGAAAAGAACTTTGGCGGCGGTCGTATGGCGTTACCCTGAAACGTAATCACGGGATGTCGCGGACTGTTCCGGCTGTAACTCCTGAATATGTGCTGACAATTGGACCGCGTTGCCATGTGATGTGTGTCAAACGCGAAACCGGCGATCTGGTTTGGGGGCTCGACATGGTTCAGCAGTACCAGGCTGAAGTTCCGCTTTGGTTTACGGGCCAGTGTCCGATGATCGATGGCAGCAAAGCAATTTTGGCTCCGGGAGGAACTTCTGTAATGGTTGCGGTGGATCTGGCAACCGGAAAGGTATTGTGGGAAACTCCCAACCCGGGAGGAATAAAAATGTCACATTCTTCGGTTATGCCTTGGACGTTTAAAGGCAAAAAAATGTATGTGTACAGCGCGGTTGGTGCGGTTCTGGCTGTTTCGGCCGAAGGCGCCGATGAAGGAAAGATACTCTGGCAGTCGAAAGACTGGAATCATTCGGTCGTGGCTCCGGCTCCGGTTTGCTTTCCCGACGGGAAAGTGTTTTTAACTGCCGGTTATGGCGCCGGAAGTATGATGATTCAGGTTACACCTTCAGGAAACGAATATAAAGTAGCTGTTTTAAAGGAATATAGTCCCAAGGATGGTTTGGCCTGTGAACAACAGACCCCGGTAATCTGGGACGGGATGATGTACGGAATTCAGCCGAAAGATGCAGGGCCTTTGCGCAATCAGTTGGTTTGTGTTTCTCCGGATGATGTGACGAAAGTGGTGTGGACTTCAGGAAAAGACGGCCGTTTTGGCCTGGGACCTTACCTGATTGCCGATAACAAAATGTTTGTACTGAGCGACGACGGAACGCTGACGATGATTAAACCCGACAGTAAAAAGTATGTGCAGATAGCCCAAAAAAAGCTCTTCGACGGGCATGATGCCTGGGCCCCGATGGCTGTTGCCGACGGGCGTTTGCTGTTGCGTGATGCGAATAAAATGTATTGTGTAAATGTTAGCCAATAAAAACGATGAACAGAAAACTGGTGAATATTGTGCTGATAGTTCTTGCGGCAGCCATTGTAGTGGTTATCGGTAAGGATTTTGTCGGGAGGAAGGCGGGAAAGAGCATTGAAAATCCGTACGAATACAACATTGACGAATACCGGAAGGTGGATTCTACTCAGATTCTGTATTCCGAAACCGTTCACTTTCCCGTTAAAGCGGACGATTGGGGCGGAATAACCGTATCTGATTCGATGATCATCGTGGCTACGGCCAAAGAGTTAATCAAGTTTAATTATTCGGGGAAGGAGATTCTGCGTAAATCACTGATCGACACGGCAACCTGTGTAACCATCGATGACAACCGTCAGATCTGGATCGGGATGCGCCATTATGTGGTGATGTACGACCTGAACGGAATATTGGTAAAACGCTGGAATTCGTTCGGCGACCGGGCTGTGATTACTTCAATAGCCGTTTCCGGAGAAAACGTATACGTGGCCGATGCCGGAAATCGCGTTGTTTACCAGTGCGGCACCAACGGACAGATTCTTCAGAAAATAGGAGAGGAAAACGAGCAAAAGGGATTACCCGGCTTCGTTATTCCGAGCCCGTATTTTGATGTGGCTGTTGATGACAGCGGATTCTTATGGGCAGCGAATACCGGGCGGCATACTTTCGAAAATTACAATCCGGATGGTTCGCTGCGCACTTCGTGGGGAATCACCAGTTTTAAGATCGAAGGATTC
>JAEUSS010000213.1 GCA_016788685.1 Prolixibacteraceae bacterium
ACGTTACAAGTCCTTCAATAACCGAGTGGCAAATATAGTAAAAATGTCCTTACCCCCGACGGTAAAAACGGCTTTCAAAACGTTAAACTTTTTAACATTTTACGAACTATATATTTTCTGTAAATCAATAAATTACAGAAATAAAGTCAGAAGTAAAAGCAATACACAAAACAACCTGTGTTTTTAAAACGAATAGCTTAATCCGGCCAGCCAGTTTAAGCCCCGGTTGGTATACCCCAACCACTGTTCGTACTTCTGAAACCCAAAATTATTAAGCCTGACGAAGAAATTCAGGTTGTCAGTAAACCGATATTCACCACCCACATTCAGGTCGATGACCGGGTCCATGTTTACCAAATGTTTCGTGAACACTCCGGACGAAAGATCATCACTCCAGTTTTGAATCAAAGCTGTCCGTTTTCCGATCACAAAAACATCAGCGGTAAATTTAAGCTGCTCAACGGGTCGGTATACACCTGAAAGTGTAAGATCAAAATTTGGCGTCTGCCAGGCTTTTTCCTGCATTTTCAGGTCATACGAATAATAATTCGCGAGCAGATGAAGGGAAAACTCATCAGACACTGAATGAAGCACTTCGCCCGATATTTTCAGGATATTTACATCGTCATACATCAGGTCAAACGTATTATTTAGCCTCCGCGATGCCGATGCCGGATTGTAAATGTCGATTCCGTTGGTGTAATAAAAATGCTGATCTTCCACTACCGAATAAGATATTCCGGCCACATAATTGGTTTTCGAGTCGAATTTCCCCTTAAACCCTCCGGAAAAAATATACTTGTAATTTGCATTGGCCACATCGTGATACGGATCAACGTAGGGATTCTCGGCGGCAATAGCCGAATACGTATGGTGCTGAAGATGTCCGGCAAGTCCGGCATACAGAGTGAGATAGTGTTCTACCGGTGACCATTCCGCCTTTATCTTCGGCCAAACCCGGAAAGAGGCATCAGTATCTTCATCAGTAAAAAGAGTTGTATTCAATCCGAGTTGAAGGCTGGCAATGTCCGAAGCCCATTTAAACGACGGGTTTACCTTCAGCATAACCTGCTGCTTTTGCCCGTAATTATTACTAAAACGGCTCTGTATGCTGTCTGCACGGTAATGCGTAAGTGATGCCGACAGTATTCCCAGTGCGCTGTCAATTTCTTTGCTCACATCGCCCGACAAAACCAACTGTTTTTCAGTCTGCCCCGTTTTGCTTGCCAGATAGTGGTATTTCACCCCGAAATCATAATTCAGGTCATAGGCTGACAGGGTTTCACTTTTCAGATGAAAATCGGCAGTCCCTTTGGTGAAATACTGTTTATCCTGAAAATAAGGAATCATTTCGTCTTTCAGATCATCTGACAAAATACCACCTGTGTACCCGTAATAGCTATATGCTTTGCGGTCGAATGCCAGACTGCCCGACAAGGTTGATTTCCGAAAGAATTTCTTGCCGAAAATCTCTGCTGTATTTTCCGATTGCGGCGCCTTTACCTTATCTTCATTCAGCAACTTAATTTTTCCGGAAGAAGAAAGATGCCTGAAATGCATCCCGAAATTAGAACCTTTGTCGGGTTTACTGTTGAAAAAGAATTCGCCGTACGGAGTCAGGTAATTGCCAAAACCCAGCTTCAGCAAACCCAGACCCAGCTCAGGACGCGGCTCTCCTACCATTTTGGCAGCCGCCACCGGAGTTACGTCAAACGTTGCAAAAACCGGTTTGCTGTATATCGAATAATCGAAAGCCGGAGCTTCTGCCGGTTCGGTTTTGATCTTTGGAATATCGTTGATCTTAACCGCGTCCGGGACAGTCGGCTGGTATGCTTTTACAACCTCCACTTCCTGCTTCAGTTTCAGCGTATCTTTTTGTGCCGCTGCATGACCGGATTCAAAAAAGAATGCAACTGACAGCACAAGTATGGTTATTAAATTTTGTCTTTTCATATTCCTTATTTTTATAGCATAACTGCTTCTTCTGATTTATTTTCTCCCGCCTCCGATATTGATTTCGAGCGGCTTACTCTGATTCTTAGTCTGACTGGCTTCTCCGGCCTCAATAGCCTCCAATTTTTGCCGGGTTGTTTCCAAAACACCATCGTTCGGTTCGGGGTAATTTTCCTGAATACTTTTCAACGTATGTTTAGCCTGAAATTCGTCCCCGTTTTTCAGGTAGATATCCGAAAGTAAAATAAAACTCTTTGCCAGCCAAAACTGATGCGGTGAATTTTTATCGATAAAATCCATAATCTCCGCTTCGGCCTCTTTCAGCTTTTGCTTTTCAAAAAGGATTTCGGCTACCAGAAACTTCGACTCGGCCCCTTCAGCCGAATTTACGTCAGCCGACAGCTTGCTCAGTATCGGGAAAGCCTTGTCTTTACTGCCCAGACTGTAGAGCGACAAAGCCAGCTTATAATTAGCTTCCCGCTTCTGAATGTCCGAAACCTTTTCGGAGCCAAGAACCTGGCCGGCAGCTTCGGCACACGCCTGATAATTGGACAGCTGATACTGGCACCGCATGATTCCGATCCGGGCATCGGTTAAATTATTTCCTGAATTCGAAATACGGGCATACCGTTCAAAATAGTCAAGCGCCTTGCTGTAATTTTCGTTATTATACTGAAGGCCTGCAGCTTTTGACAGTGCAGTCTCGGTAAAACCGTTATCTCCCTGTGCCAGCACATATTCATAACCGGCCAGTGCTCCGTTCACATCGCCTTCATTATACAGGATTTCAGCCAGATAAAACTGCGAATTCAGGGCAAAACTTCCCGAAGGAAACTGCGCCAGGTAACGTTCAAACTGCTGACGAGCTTTTTTATCGCGGCTCATATACAACTTCTCAGCTGCACGGTAAGTCAGCGAATCCTGCTCGCTCACCGAAACCTGCACGCCCGAACCTAATTTATCGGTATAATCAAAATAAGCATCCACATCATTCATTTCAACGTAGCTGTTTTTCATTCCCGATAAAGCAGCCTGTGTTTCAGTGCCATTAGGCGAACGCTCGATGACCTGTTTGTAATAACTGACCGATGTCTGGTAATCGTTGGCGTTGTAATACACCAATCCAAGCTGAATCAGGGTTTTATTCAGGAAACTGCTTTGCGGATATTTACTGAT
>JAEUSS010000224.1 GCA_016788685.1 Prolixibacteraceae bacterium
AGCATCAGCCCGGCATTGGAGGCATACAGAGCACCATCGTGCCGAATATTTCCAATGGGTCCGTGAATCCTTACTTTCCCGCTGGCATCGCCATGGAAGTTGGCAAAACTGCTACCCATCAGTGGCTGCAGAATCAGTATCGAAAAACGATCAAAATTTGTATTCAAAGACAAACTGTCTTTACCCGGATTATAAATACCTGATGCCCGAAGCGAAGTTCGCTCTTCCGACTTCACAAGCAACTCAGCATTAATTTCCTGAGTTTCCCTGTCCCAGTGACTTTGGACGGTTGCATCGCCAATGGATTGTCCCAGCAAACTCAACCCGTTAATTTTCAGGTCAGACAAAAACAATGCACTCTGATAAATATCGAATACTGAAAGAGTACCGTCAAGCTCGCCCATCAGATCAAGGTTTCCCGCAATCAGGCGATTGAGCGAGCTCAGGTCAATCTGATTAAAAATAAAATTCAGCTTGTTCGATTGATCCTTATCAATCGATCCGTCAACGGTTATGGACTGCCCTTTATTCGAAAGCCGCAGCTTATTTACCTTGATCAACGTCGAGTCAATCGTAACCAATGCCGAATTGATCTGCCAGAGGCTGTCGGCCAGAAACAAACGGGTTGGCTTAACCGAAACTTCGATATGCGGACTGTTCTTTTGCCTGAAAAACTTAGTACTCGTATTGATCGAACCACTGTACGAAACGGCTCCGTAGTTGTTCCAGGCCAGCTTCGAGTCGAGTACATCTCCGGAAGCTTCGGATATAAATGAGAAATTGTAAACCTTAAACTGCCCACCCAGCGCAATTTCATCAATTTTATTCCGCACGTTCAGCTTCGAATCACCATCGACATTAACAGTAAAATCGTGAAAAACGGCTCCCTGATACTGAATTTCAGGAAACGAAGCCTTCATCGTAATTTTATTTTTCGCTGAATTAATATTCCCTTCGATCTGTGCCGGATTCATTTTCAATTCGGGAATCAGTACCTGAGTAAAACGATTCAGATCTTTCAGGGCAAGCCTGAAATCAAAATTATTCTGAGTCCGTTGTTCATTGTAAACCAAACCAGATGAGGGCAGGTAATAAGAAATTATTTGCTGCACCGAGTTGTGCAGGTTATGCAACTGATACTGCCCCCGGATATCAGCATCCAAAAAATCAGAGCGCAACTGCAGCACAGACTCGTTTTCATAAAATGTTTTCAAATCGAAATTATTGAACGACAACAAGCCGTTTTCATTTCGGTAAGTACCCTCCCTGAAATGAATGCCTCCGGCAAGGTTATCAATGTTGCTTCCGGTAAAATTGGCATCAAGGGCAAACGAAATTTCTGATTCCTTAAATTTATCGACCAGTTTCAACGCCTTCAGGTCAGCCTTTTCAACCAGCATATTAAAATTGAATACCGGAACAGGTACATTCAGATCGAACTCACCATCGAAACGGAACTTCAGGTTAGGATCATCGGCCACCAGACTTCCGTCAAATCGTTTATTCAAAACATCGCCATTCAACTGGATATTTTTGTAGCGGTAGCTGCTCACATCAATACTGTCGATTTTCCCTGAAACTGCCGCCATAAAATTATGAGTATTTTGATTGAGGGTTCCTTTTACATCGCCATTAAACGTCACCCGATCGAGAAGTTCAGACTGCGCCAGCTGACCCAGCTTAAAATTAACTGTCTTCAGCCGCCCGTTGATTTTCAGTTTTTCTCCTTCAGACGGAACAAACGACAAGTCGGTAGTTAAAACGCCCCACTTTGAACGAAAAGTTCCGTAAGCCACAAAATCGCTCAGGAATCCGGTAAAGTTTCCGTTATACTCAATAACCCCGGCCTTAAGCAACAACGATGGTATCTTGATCTGTTCCAGCGGAAAACTATCCGGAAGTTTCACTTTTCCCAAGTCATTCAGGTCGGCGAACGATTGCTTCAGATCGATGTGCATATACATATTCTCCAGATCGGGCAGTCCGCTCAGGTAGGCATCAAATGTCAGCCGGGTATTCTGTCCCAGGCTCATTTCAATGTTCTTTCCCTTTAAATCAGTCAAAGTTCCGGTAATCTGCCCCGAAACCTCTACCCTTTCCTCCATACCTTTCAATGAAGGGGCAAGCAAACCGATATCCTTCATGCTAATCACCGATTTTTGCAAATCCAGATTGAACCGCAGTTTTTTCAGATCATGTTCCTTTCCGATCCTGCTTTTGTCAATCAGTATATTTAAATCGGTAATTTCGGAATCGGAAGTATGCAACCTCAGGTTGTTCAGCCTCACCGAATCGGGCATCATCACCACTTTTGCCGAAAAATCATCGAGTGTAAAATCTTTCCGGTTATTCATCCGGAAACTGGTAATCAGAAAACTCAGTTGTTCATCCTGAAAATCAAAGTCCGACACACCCAGCGAGATATCATCGAGGTGAACGGTATGATCGCCCACGCTGTCCCGATAGGTGTACTGCACTTTGGCATCGTTAAACCCGAAACGGTTCACAATGAAATCGAAGCCCAGCGTATCGGTCTTCAGCGTATCGCTTCTGAACTGATCGAGTAAAAACTGGTAATTAGCCGTTCCGGCCGAATCGGCGGAAATATAAAGTGAAGTCTGGTCGAGTTTAAGTTCATTGAACCCGACATAACGTTTCTTGACGGAGAACGAATCAATACTGGCTACCAACTCCTGAACATACAAGAGCGAGTCCTGCTTCTGGTCTTCAACCAGCACGCCCTCGAGCACCAGCTTATTGAAAAAAGCAACAGAAACTCCTTTTACAGATATGGTTGTTCCATACTGCTTCGAAAGCCTTTCTGCCAGTTTCTGAGTCAGATAAGTTTGCACCATCGGACTCTGAAGAATCAGGTAGAAAGAAAAAAGAAGGGCAACCACAGTGCCCAGAATCGGTAATCCTATTTTAAATGTTTTTTTGATAATTTTGTCGCTCCAATTTTGATACAAAATAATACAAATACACGGATAAAACCCAGCCTGTTTAATGAATTTAACGAACAAACAGGCTTTTTATTGACATTCATGAATAAAGAAAAAGACATCCTGATTTTGGGCATCGAATCGTCCTGCGATGACACTTCGGCTTCGGTTATTAAAAACGGTTTTTTGCTGTCAAATATTATTGCCGGACAAAAAGTGCACGAAGCGTACGGCGGTGTTGTTCCTGAACTGGCCAGCCGCGCTCACCAGCAAAACATCGTTCCGGTGGTCGATCAGGCAATAAAACAGGCAGGAATTAAAAATGAAGACATTACCGCCATTGCGTTTACCCGCGGACCGGGTTTACTGGGCTCGCTGCTTGTCGGAACTTCGTTTGCCAAAGGTTTTTCGCTGGCAACAGGCGCTCCGATGATCGAAATCAATCACCTTCAGGCGCATGTTCTGGCTCATTTTATTCAGGAATTTGATACGCCTTACGATCCGCCCAAATTCCCGTTTCTTTGCTTACTTGTTTCAGGCGGAAACTCGCAGATTATTCTGGTGAAAGATTACCTGGACATGGAAGTGATCGGCCAAACTATTGACGATGCGGCCGGTGAAGCCTTCGATAAATGTGCCAAAGTGATGGGCCTTCCCTACCCCGGCGGACCCTTTGTGGATAAGCTCGCCAAAGAGGGGAACCCGGATGCCTTTAAATTCGCGAAACCACGGATCGCCAATTTTGATTACAGCTTCAGCGGACTAAAAACAAGCTTTCTTTATTTTCTGCGCGACCAGCTGAAAGAAAACGAAAACTTCATTGAAGAACGGAAAGCCGACTTGTGTGCTTCGCTGCAAAAAACGATTATCGATATTTTGCTGGACAAGCTGGTGAAGGCAGCCAAAGAAACCGGGATCAAAGAAATTACGGTTGCCGGTGGTGTTTCGGCCAACTCGGGACTACGTAACGCCCTGATTGAGATGGCCGCCAAACGCCATTGGAAAATGCACATCCCGAAATTTGCTTTTACCACCGACAATGCCGCAATGATCGCCATGACCGGTTACTTCAAGTACCAGAAAGGCGAATTTATTGGCATGGACGCCGTGCCGTTTGCCCGCATGGACATTCGGGTTTAATAATTTTACACCACATAACAATTCGCTTCGATGCTTGACTTCAGACTAATGGTATTTCAAAGTGTTGCCCGGAATTTAAGCTTCACCAAAGCGGCAAACGAGCTTTTCATCACGCAGCCTGCCGTCAGCAAACACATCAAAGAGCTTGAATCTGAATTTAGCGTCAAACTTTTCGACCGGATCGGGAGCAAAATACATCTGACCAAAGCCGGCGAGACCTTATTGTCCTATGCCGATTCCATTTTATCGCTGCATCAGGAGGTAAAGTTTAAGTTGAGTCAGCTTCACGGAGGCGTGGAAGGAAACCTGCGAATCGGCGCAAGCACTACTATTGCGCAATACGTGATCCCGCCGGTGCTGGCTAAATTTCACGAGCGTTATCCTGAAATCAGACTCTCTCTCCTGAACGGAAACACCGAATACATTGAAAAGCAACTTCTGAACAATGACATTGACCTTGGAATTGTAGAAGGAAAACCAACCAATACTGACATTCAATATACTCCTTTTCTTAAAGACGAACTGATTGTATTTACCTCTTCAGAGAACCGAACGGTTCCCAATCCGGTTTCGAAACAAGAATTTATAAAACTACCGTTGGTTCTGCGCGAAAGAGGCTCCGGGACTCTGGAAATCATCGAGAAAAAGTTGAAACACCTCCAGACTAGTCCCGGACAGCTAAACGTATTGCTTTTTCTTGGAAGTACAGAAGCGATAAAATCGTATGTTAAAACCGGCAGTGGTGTGGGTATTGTTTCCAGATCTGCCATTGCGCAGGAGTTAGCCGATAATATCTTCATGCAACTGGTTACTCCTGAACTGAAGTTTGACCGTCAGTTTTATTTTATATCGTCAAAAGGCCCTGAACCTTCGGGACTTTCAAAAATGTTCCTGAATTTCGTCAGGAAACAGTATAACCATTAGTTATCGGGTATCATTTTTTATGATTTGACTGCTGATGCTGTTCCTGCTACGTTTGCAGCGATCAAAATCAAAAAAAAAATGAACACTTCAAAAATTATTTACCTTTCAGCTATATTGGTTTGCGCCCTGCCATTTATCAACACCTCGTTGGCCTTATTACTCGGCATCCTTCTGGCACAAACGATGACACATCCTTTTCCGGAAACCAGTAAAAAAATCACCCACAACCTGCTGCAGATTTCAGTAGTTGGTTTGGGATTTGGCATGAATGCCCTTCAGGCTCTTGAAGTTGGCAAGCGAGGTTTGTGGGTTACCGTTCTTTCTATTGTAAGTACACTTTCTATAGGTTTATTCCTGGGGAAACGGCTGAAGGTCGAGAAAAACACCTCGTACCTGATTTCAACCGGAACTGCCATCTGCGGCGGAAGCGCCATAGCGGCCATTGCGCCCATCGTAAAGCCGAATGAAAAACAGATTTCCACTGCTCTTGGAACTGTGTTTGCACTCAACGCTGTCGCCCTTTTTCTGTTTCCGTGGATCGGGCATCATTTTAACCTGACGCAACAACAATTCGGAGTTTGGGCCGCAATTGCCATACACGACACCAGCTCGGTTGTTGGTGCAGCCGCAGAGTACGGTGCCGAAGCGCTGCAAACAGCAACAACCATAAAACTGGAACGGGCGCTCTGGATCATTCCGGTGGCAATCATTTCAACATTTCTGTTTAAAAGCGAGTCTAAAAGAATTAAAATACCCTACTTCATTCTGCTGTTTGTTCTGGCGATGATACTCAACACGTTCATTCCCGGAATTCAAAGCATATCGGATGATATTGTGGAAATCTCAAAAGTTGGCCTGAAAATCACACTCTTCCTAATCGGATCAAGCCTGACCAGAGAACTCATCAAGTCGGTTGGGCACAAGCCACTTATTCAGGGAATATTACTCTGGCTTTTCATTTCTGTGCTATCACTTTGCTTTATTCTGGCTGTAGTGTAATATTTTGTCCGGAAAAGATGAAGCCAAACAATGAATGCACCCGGCCGAAAAAACAACACTCGGGATTACAGTTTCTTCAGCATCCAGAGGCCGCAGCCAAAATGTCTGGAGTTGCCCATCGGAGCTTTTAAATATTCGAACCCGAATTTGGCATAGATTTTCAAGGCCAAATGCAACTCGTCCAAAGTCTCCAGATAAACCTGCTGAAAACCTTTTTCCCGGGCAGTTTCCAAACATTTTTCAATCAAAGTCCGCCCCAGTCCAATCCCCCGGGCTTCCGGAAGCAAATACATTTTCACCAGTTCGCAGGTTCCCGCCGGCAGCCCTTCGGTCGGAAAAATACCGCCTCCGCCAAGCATCTTTCCATCGGCTTCAGCCACAAAATATGCGGCCTTTGGTTCCTGAAACAATTCGAAAAGCGAGTCGGTCGTCGGATCATAAAAAACTGTCCCGGGAACATCAGCACCGAATTCGGCCAGGGTATTCCTAATAATTGCAGCCAATGCGGGATTGTCGGCAGGACAAATGCTACGGATATTTATTTCTGAAACAGAAAGTTCCATGATTACAGAATGTTTTCCTGATTAAACAAAACCTCAAAGTTATTACTTTATTCTTATCGCGTTCAGAACAAGATACAATCAGTTCATCCCGATCGTTTCAAACTCTCCCGAATTTGGTTCGCCATGCCGGCATCTGCTAATTCGATCAAATCCAGCCTTCTGGCAATAAGACAAATAAAAAGGTCAGAATTTCACCCGATGTGAAGCCCTGACCTCTTATTTCAAACTACATTTCTATTTCTTCTCTTCCGGCTTCAGGTGTTTGTCCAGAAAAGTCAGCATCGAACGGTAAAAATCGAAACGGTTTTCTTCATTATGGAAACCGTGTCCTTCATTGTCTTTCACCATATACTCAACATCAATTCCCCGTTCTTTCAAGGCTTTAACAACCTGATCCGATTCGTCTTTATTCACCCGCGGATCATTGGCTCCCTGAGCTACAAACAGCGGAGCTTTAATTTTATCGACCAGAAAAACCGGCGAAACTTCGGCCAGCATTAAACTGTCAGTTTTCGGGTTACCAACCATTTCGTAGAACATGTCGCGCAAAGGCTCCCAATAGGGCGGAATGGTGTTCATAAACGTAAACATATTTGAAACGCCGACATAATCAACGCCGGCCGCATACAATTCCGGAGTCAGGGTTAAGCCCGCCAGCGTAGCATAGCCGCCGTAACTTCCTCCATAAATAGCCACACGCTTCGGATCAGCAATTCCCTGATCGACCAGCCATTTTACACCATCCGAAATATCATCCTGCATGGTCCGGCCCCACTGTTTGAACGACGCTTCCCAGAATGCTTTGCCAAAACCCGTTGAACCGCGGAAATTCATTTGCAGAACGGCATATCCGTTGTTGGCCAGAAACTGGACTTCGGAGTTGAACCCCCAATAATCGCGTGCCCAGGGACCACCGTGCGGATTGATTACAACCGGAAGATTTTTGGCTTCGTACCCCTTTGGTAAGGTTAAATATCCATGTATGGTCAGCCCATCGCGAGATTGATACGAAATTGGCTTCATGTCGCACAAATCATTCTCATTCAGCCAGGGACTTAAATCAGCCAGTTTGGTCAGGTCACCCGACGTTTTATCGAAGAGGTAATAAGCTCCGCGGCTTTTATCGCTGTATGTGCGGATCATAAATTTGTCTTCTGCTTTGTTTTCGCTGCCAATTGCAACCTGATATCCGGGTAATTTTTCCTGAAGTGTTTTTTTCATTGCTTCAGCTTCGGCATCAAAGAAGTGTTCTTTTTCTTTATCGGTTGTCCACGAAACAGACAACAATTTTTTATCCTTTCTCGAATAATCGACACCTTCAACATCAGCCTCCTGCGTTTCAAACAAAACTTCAGTTTCTTTTCCGGCTTCCGGATCGAATGTAACCAGTGCAATTTTATCGCGTCCGAGGTTCGAGCCGGAAATCAGCTTTTTATTATCGAACGAAAACAAATAGGGCGACATGGTTTCTTTAAAACTGGTCGTCAGTATTGGTTTAAACTCTTCTTGTTCCGTATTTCTGAAGAGCAGTGTCTGATTCACACCATCGGTAGTAAATGCCAGCCGAAGTTTTCCGTCATGGTCGGTCATCCAGCCGACAACATTTCCCGGGTTTTCGGCCAGTTGCGTCATTTCTCCGCTCAGCACATTCAGGCGGAAAGGATCAAAAACCTGAGGATTTCGTTTATTCAGGCCTACAATAATTTCGCCCTCAACATCCTTCAGGTCATCAATTAACTCCGTACGAACTTTTTCAAAGACCGTCAGTCCCTTCTGTTCGGTTCCGTCGATATTAACCCCGTAAAGCTGAAAATTCTCATCACCTCCGGTATCTTTCAGAAATAAGATGCGGTTGTTGCCTTTCCATAGATACCCGGCAATATCACGGAGAGTTTCGGAGGTTACCCGCACTGCCGAGTCGGCTCCCACCTTTTGCACAAACACATTCAGACGCGACTCCCAGGGCGCGAGATACGAAAAATACTCTCCGTTGGGCGAAAGGCGGAATGCAGTTTTTTCAGGATTCCGGAAGAAATCTTCCATCGCAATTTTTGGTGCTTTCTCCATCGCCGGCTTACAGGTAACAAAACCAAGGACGACAGCAAGGACTAATAACATTCTGCTCATAAATTCAATATTAAGTTTACAAAACGATGATTATCTGTGCATGCTGAACATTACATTTCACTTTGTCTAACAAGTTAAGCATTCCTGACGAAAAAACAATCGGTAAACACGCACAAAATGTAAATTACTGACTTGTTATAAAATATGTCGGAAAAACAAAGAAACCCGTGTTTGCCCTAAGTTTGATACAGCGAAATGAATTAACTTTATTCAGCAACATTATTTGACGTTCCCGGTTTAATACATAATAGAAAAAAAAAGCCTTGCCAGTAAGACCCAAAATACCAGTAACGATCGTCACCGGCTTTCTCGGAGCGGGGAAGACGACTTTTATCAACCATCTGCTGAAACAAAACAACGATGTCAAAATCGGGATTATTGAAAATGAATTCGGCGATGTTTCGATTGATGCCTGGCTCCTTGCCGACTATCAGCCGGAGAGCATCATTGAACTGAACAACGGTTGCATTTGCTGCTCCATTTTTAATGAGTTTTCGTTAACACTTCAGGAACTGGTTAAAAAAAATGACCATCTGGAGCAGCTGATTATTGAAACAACCGGGATTGCCGACCCCGGCCCTATCATAGAACCGTTTTTCCGGGATGCTGATATGAAACGCATATTCGAACTGAGCGGAACAATCTGTCTGGTTGATTCTGCCAACTTTCAGGAAGAGATTGGTGGCATAGAGCAACAAAAACAAATTATATTCAGCGACCTGATTATAGTGAATAAGATCAACGATTCAGATTCGGAGAAGCTTAAATATATTCGGAAAAAGCTGGCTGCCCTGAACAAGACTGCACATGTTATTGAAACCAACTACGCTCACATGGATTCTTCGTATTTATACATGCTGCAACCTCAACTTCAGGATGAGTTTATACGAAAACTGCGCAAACCCTTTTACAGTGAGCCTGACGCTTCTGAATTTCACAGCTTTTCGATCCGGTTCGGCGGATTCATCGAAGAAACACGCTTTCGGGATTGGTTTAAATATTTTGCGTCACTTCACCGGAAAGAGATTTTCAGGATTAAAGGGATAGTTAATTTTGATGATTCTCCGATTACCGGCATCGTGCATTCCGTCGGAGGAATGACCAATATTTCTGAAGGCTCGGTTGTTAACCCGTATGAACCGATTGAGAACATACTGGTATTTATCGGAAAGGGTATCAGCAAATTCGAGATCGAAAAGGAAATCAAACAGTTTTTACTTCAGGAAAACTAGCCACAGGGGCAAACTCAGTAAAGCAAGTAAGGTACTTAAAACAACCACTCGCGAAGCAAACTCGGCATGCAAATTATATTTCAGACAAAGTGCGTATGGCGTTAAGCCCAAGGGCATAGCCGCCTCGAGAACCCAGGTGCGGCTAACGGTAGAATCGACGAATCTTTGGGAAATTAAATGAACACAAAGTGGCAGAACAAACAGAATTACTACACTAAAAGCCAGAACCGGATACCAGTCTCTGAGCTTTCCGACCGATTGTTTGCCAACAAAAAGCCCCAGCGAAAAAAGCACCACCCCGGTAACTGAACCAGCCACCAGATCAAGGCCGCCCATAATCATTTCAGGCACTTTGATTTGATTTACAGCGATCACAATCCCAAGAAAAACAGCAATGAGCATCGGGTTCTTCAACAATCGCAGAATTAAAGTCCGGAAACTTGTTTTCTCGTCGCCATAAAACTCTACCATAAAAATTCCAAGCGTAAAAAGCCAGAACAGATAGACCGCTGAAATCATGGTGGCTTCCGGAAGAATTGCCTCACCCCAGGCGCTTCTTAAAACGGGAATCCCGAGGTAAGCCACATTACCAAACGCAACTGCAAAAAAAAGTGTCCGCCGCATTCTATTTTCCAGCTTCAGTATGGCAGACACCGGTAAAACCAAAAATACCGAACCAACTATCCGGATTGAATTTGCCACAATCAGGTTACTATACAACTGGTAATCCCACTGCAAGCGCGATAAAGCAACCAAAATTAACGCAGGAAACCCCAGCCAAAGAGCATAATTATTTAATACCTCAAGCCACTGACTATTGACAGATTTATTACGACTTACTATTATTCCGGCAAAGATGACCAAAAACAACGGACCTATCGCTTGAAAAGCAGAAAAGAAAGAGTCCATGAATATCTAGTTATAATTTTTGAATTTTATTATTTTTCTGTCATTCATGGCCAGAGTCTTTTCAACCAACTCTAAGAGGAACCATCAATGAAGATGAATAATTACTGATTTTGTTTGGACGCAAACGGATCGGCAACAAAGGGACGAACATCGGTTAACAACATGCCTGCTGTTTGAGCTGCCCGCATTCCCAGTTCGCCGTCTTCAAAAACCTGACAAAACTGAGGATCAACATTCATCAGTTCTGCACATTTCAGAAAAGTTTCGGGTTCGGGTTTGTGCCGGTCGACATCATCGGCGGTCACCACACAATCAAACAGATGGTCGATATTCAATTCCTTTAACTGAAGCATGGCACTTGTCCGGCTGGCACCGGTTCCGACGGCCATCGGCATTTTGCCGTATGCATTTTTCATCAGCCCGATTACGGCATCATGTGGCCTAATCTGACCGATGTTTCTCCAAAACTCCTTCTGTTTCAGTACCACTAGTTCCTCTGCCGCAATTTCCAGGTTTTGTTCTCTTTTGATTCGTTCGGCAAAACTAATGGTTGGCGCTCCGGTCATTTCTACCAGAATGCGTTCATCAAATGTACAATTCAGTTTGTCACACACCGCATGCCAGCTGGCAATATGCACCGGCAGCGAATCCGACAAGGTTCCGTCCAGATCAAAGATCAGGGCTTTCGCCAATGGATTGATTTCAAGTTTCATTATTCCTGATTTTAAGAGCGCAAAATTAGTAAACTTTTGTGCCTGTATCTAAATTCGCTCCGGGGGAGTCTGCAGAATGAATTGTTTAAGTTTTATTTAACCTTACTCCTGTTACGTTCCCCACCACCGCATAAAGACTGACACCCCAACCAGTCCCCTCCGGAGAACAATAAATTTTCAGGCGAAAATAGAATCAGATTATTTGCCGATACGAAGAAATATTTACAAATTTGCATGCCTACCAGTTCCTACCGGTAGGCATTATATAATTACCCCTTTACTAACTAATTTCCACTTTGTATGAAGTATTTCTTATTGATCGTTTTAGCAGCTCTGGTAACAACCACCTCTTGTAAAAACAAATACAAAAACGTCCCGTTTGAAGAGAAAACCCCGCACGACTGGGAAAATCCGGCTGTTTCGGAAATAAACCGAGAAGCCCCCCGCGCTTACTTTATTCCGTTTGCAACAGCAGAACAGGCTTTACAAAATGATTTATGGCAATCGCCGTTTATTCAGTCGCTGAACGGAACCTGGCAATTTCATTTATCGCACACACCATACGTGCGCCCGTTTTACTTTTTCAAAGATGATTACGACACCAGCGACTGGACTACCATTAAAGTTCCGGCAAACTGGGAGATGGAAGGTTTTGATGTGCCAATTTATGTCAATGTACAATACCCGCACGAAGTAACTCCACCAACCATACAAAAACATTACAACCCGGTTGGCTCGTACAAACGCACATTCACAATTCCTGAAAATTGGAAAGATCAGGACATTATCCTTCATTTTGGCGCCGTTTCATCAGCCATGTATGTTTGGGTGAACGAACAAATGGTTGGCTACAGCGAAGACAGCAAAACACCGGCAGAATTTAACATTACCAAATACCTGAAAAAGGAAACCAACTCGCTGGCCGTTGAGGTTTATCGCTGGAGCGACGGAAGTTATCTGGAAGATCAGGACTTTTGGCGAATGAGCGGAATAACACGCGATGTATTCCTGATGGCCCGCAACCCGCAACACATACGCGATTTCCGCGTTTCGTCACCGCTGGTAAATAATTATCAGGATGGTGATTTCAAATTGGATGTTGAAGTGGCAAACACTGCACAAACATCTTCATCGGTAACATTGGAAGCCGTTTTGATGGATGGCGAGACCAAAGTCGCCGAAATAAACCAGAAGATACAAACCGGAACTCAACCTGTTTCTGTATCAAACAGCATTTTGGTTCCTTCAGCAAAACCATGGACTGCCGAAAACCCGAATTTATACCTGTTGCTCATCACATTAAAAGACGAAGCTGGTAAAGTAATCGAAATAATTCGTCAGGATGTTGGTTTCCGTACCATTGAAATTAAAAATGCACAGTTGCTTGTAAACGGGGTTGCCATTTATCTCAAGGGCGTTAACATCCACGAACACAACGACACGACTGGTCATTACCAGGACGAAGCAACTATGCTGAAGGACATCCTCCTGATGAAATCACACAACATCAATGCTGTCCGCACCTCACATTACCCGCAACCCGAACGCTGGTACGAACTGTGTAACCAATACGGACTCTTCCTGGTTGACGAAGCCAACATTGAATCGCACGGAATGGGTTACGGCGAGAAATCACTGGCTAAAGATCCGGTCTGGAAAGATGCTCACTTGTTCCGTACCCGTAACATGTTCGAACGCGACAAAAACCAGCCTTCCATAATTATCTGGTCGCTTGGAAACGAAGCCGGAAACGGGGTTAATTTCGAAGCCACTTATGCCTACCTGAAATCAGTTGACTCTTCCCGTCCGGTTCAGTACGAACAAGCACACGGCGGCGCCAATACCGACATTGTTTGCCCGATGTATGCGCGCATCAAAAATATGGAAGACTACGCCACTAAAGGTAACCCGACAAAACCTTACATTCAGTGTGAATATGCACATGCTATGGGAAACAGCGTCGGTAACCTTCAGGACTATTGGGATGTAATCGAAAAATACCCGGTTCTGCAGGGCGGTTTTATCTGGGATTGGGTCGATCAGGGCATCCTGACTAAAGACGCTCAGGGAAATAAATTCTGGGCATACGGCGGCGACCTTGGCAGCGACACACTCCCGACCGATGGTAATTTCTGCCTGAACGGGCTGATTAGCCCCGACCGCACCATCAAGCCAAGCTTGACCGAAACAGGAAAAGTATACCAACACATCGGGTTTAAGGCAGCGAACCTAGCCAACGGCGAAATCGAAATCCGCAACAAATACTCATTCACCAACCTTTCGGAATTTAACTTTAACTGGGAAGTTGTAGCCGACGGGCAAGTACTCAAATCCGGAAAAATTGCCGATCTCGACCTGGCTCCAAATGCCAGCAAAAAAGTTCAGCTGGATGTGAAGGTAGATGCGAAACCCGCTACCGAGTATTTCCTTAACATATCGGCCAAACTTAAAAACGCCAAAGGAATTCTGCCTGCCGGAACACAACTGGCTTACGAGCAATTTCAACTGCCTTTCAGCAAAAAAGCGGTGGTTGCTTCGAAAAAAGACCTGGCTGCCGTGACTTCAAAGGAAGACGGAAATATGATTATCGTGGAAGGAACCGGCTTCGAAATGAAATTCAGCAAAGACGAAGCTACCCTGAAAAGCTATCAGCTGGACGGAAAAGAATTACTGCTGGCTGGCCCTGTTCCTAATTTCTGGCGTGCACCTATCGACAACGACTTCGGTAACGGTCTGGACAAACGAAGCCGTGTCTGGAGAAAAGCCGGAGAACAGAAAACTGTGAAATCGGCCACTGTTAAGCAAGTCGGTAACGAAGTAATCGTCAATTTTAACTTCGATCTGAATAACGATAAAAAACAGGTAATTGCCAATTACAATTCGACTTACACTGTTCTGGGCAATGGCGAAATAATTGTCAGCAACAATTTCAAAATGATGCGCGACTCGTTACCTGAAATTATCCGGTTTGGAGTAAATCTGGTTATGCCGCGCGAATTCGACCAGATGAGCTGGCTGGGCCGAGGACCTCACGAATCATACCAGGACCGTAAAACCAGCGCCCTGGTAGGTTTGTATTCCGGACCTGTTGCCGATCAGTATTTCGCATACATCCGCCCGCAGGAAAATGGCAATAAAACCGATATTCGCTGGATGAGTATTTCGAACAAAGACGGACTGGGCCTTGAATTTATCGGAAGCCCGCTACTTTCGGTTAGCGCCCACCACCAGATTATGGAAGATTTTGAGTCGCCTGACCGTACCGACGGACGTGGCAAGGCTGGCCTGAAAATGATTCGCCGCCACATCAACGACGTAAAACCACGCGACCTGACGTCGATCAACATTGACTACAAACAACAAGGAGTGGGCGGCGACGACAGTTGGGGTGCCTGGACTCACGACCAATACCGCCTGCGCGAAAAAGCGTACAACTATTCATTCCGCATCTCCCCCTTGAGACCGGGCGAAAAACCTGCAGAAAAAGCAAAAGTGATTTACCAGTAACGAACTGAGGACCGGGAAAGAGAAACCGTAGTCCGGAGAAAAAGCATAAAATAAAAAGCGGGAAATTCCGATCAGGAGCTTCCCGCTTTTCTATTCAGGCATCGTTCATAAAAACAAAGCCGGCATGCACTTCTCCTGGCTATTTATACCAGCTTGAGTACATCCCGTAAGCCTGGGCAATTCGCTTAATTTCGCCTTCGAGCAATTCTTTACTGATATCTTTAATTTTTTTCGCCGGAATACCCGCATAAACAGCCCCGCTTTCAATTCGGGTTCCTTTGCTGACCACCGAACCGGCCGCGACAATGCTGTTCGCTTCAATCACCACATCATCCAAAACCACGGCGTTCATTCCAACCATCACGTTGTCGTGAATCGTTGCCCCGTGAACAATTGCACCATGAGCAATCGTAACATTACTGCCAATATTAG
>JAEUSS010000246.1 GCA_016788685.1 Prolixibacteraceae bacterium
ATGTTATCTAACACACCAACAATCAAGCGACTACCCTCCTGGCGCCTACATCTTATCTCATTCTGCAATTTCGCAAATGGTGGCACCGGTCATCCGGATTAAATCTTCGGGATTGAGTTTGAGTTGCAGGCCGCGCTGTCCGGCACTTACAAAAATAGTATCGAACAACTGACAGGTTTCGTGAATGTAAATCGGGTAGGCTTTTTTCATACCCAACGGCGAGCAGCCCCCACGGATGTAACCGGTTAATCCAAGCAACTCTTTCTGGTGAACCATCGCGCAGCTTTTATTTCCGGAGACTTTGGCCGCCTTCTTTAAATCAACTTCGGCATTTCCGGGGATAACTGCCACAAACACGCCCGTTTTGTCGCCCCGCAACACCAGTGTTTTAAAGATCTGTTCGATGTCCTGACCGATTTTTTTTGCCAAAGCTGCTGCACTCAGGTCATTTTCATCAACCTCGTATCCGGCCAGTTCATAGTTGATTCCGGCGGCATCAAGCAGGCGGGCGGCATTGGTTTTCTTCATGATGATTCGGTATAAAAATACCAGGACACGAAGGTTCAACGATCTTTGCGCCTTCGTGTCCCGGTGTTGAAAACAGGCTATTCTTCCAGCCCGATAATGGCAGAAGTTTCGAACGATTCGCCGGCAGCCAGTCTGACCGGATAATCGAAGGCATTGGTGGCTTCCACGCAAACAAACATTTCCCAGGCATCATCGGGCAAATCGCCGATTTTGGCACATGTTTCGGCTCCCGGATTCCAAACCGTGGTGACCTTACTGCCCGTTTTATCCACCTTAATCCGGCGACGGAAAGCGCTGTCGGCAATCACCACAGGGGTTTCGGTGCCCAGGTAGTGCCGGGTGAGCGGCTCCTGAATTTGCAGAAACTCTTCGTCCTGAACGCCGTTTTCTCCGGAAAGCTGGTTGTAATAGGCCGTGCCCTGCAAACCTTCAATACTTATATTCTCAATGCCCGAGAGACCGTAATACGAATGCAGCGCGCAGGTATACTCCAGCGGTTCGTCCGACGGGTTGGTCACCTTCAGCTTAACTTCCAGGGTTTTCCCGACGACGATAGTCATTTCGGCGCGGAATTCGTGCGGCCAGTAAGCTTTTGTTTCTTCGGAAGAACTAAGTTGCAGGACCACGATGGTTTCGCCCGTTGCTCCGGATTCTGTTTTCACCACCTCCCAGTACATCAGGCGGGCAAAGCCGTGCTGCGGTTTCTCCGGATCAGTTTTGTGCGGGCCGAACCACGGAAAACACACCGGAATTCCGCCGCGGATGGGTTTACCAACTTCAAAATTGCTGTCGGGGCTCATCCACAGGATTTCCATCGCGCGGTGCGGACGGAAACTCGTTACATGTGCGCCATACAGGCAAATATCGGCATCGGCATATTTGTTTGAAACAGTTATAAACACCAGATCCTCTTCGAGCTCGGCAAAACCAACTTCGCCTTCAATGCTGAATTTTTCGTCCAGTTCGTCAATATCAATCATGGGCTTCAAGAATTATTTAGTTGTGCTTTTAACGAAAATCAGCGCAAGGTAACAAACCTTTTCCGGTGATAAAAGAGCCCAAAGAACAAGTTGAGCCGGATTCACGCCAGTTTTATTATCTTTCGTGGTCTTTCAATTAAACTGAACCCGATGAGGAATAATTTTATGGTGAAAAAGGTCTCCGGAGAGCTGGAGGCATTCTCGAAGATCAAACTGATCCGTTCACTGGAACGCTCCGGAGCCGACGATACTGTCATTAATTCAATCGTTAAAGAAGTGGAATCGTTGCTGTACGATGGCATTTCGAGCAAAAAAATCTACAACATGGCCTTCGGGCTGCTGCGTAAAAAACAATCGGGCACCGCTTCGCGTTACAAGTTGAAGAAAGCCATGATGGAGCTTGGCCCTACCGGTTATCCGTTTGAGTATTTTGTCGGCGAGATTTTCAGGCTAAAGGGTTTTGATGTCCAGGTAGGACAAACGCTCCAGGGGCAGTGTGTCACGCACGAGGTGGATGTGGTTGCAACAACCGGCAAGGAGCAGCATTTTATCGAGTGCAAATATTACCAGCGAACCGGCAAAAACGCCAACGTACAGGTGCCGCTTTATATCCGCTCGCGGGTTGATGACATTGTCCGGAAAAGAAATTCGCAGGCCGAGTACGCCGGTTATTCGTTTCATGGCGGCATTGTTACCAACACCCGTTTCACCAACGATGCCATTTCGTTTGGCGAATGCACCGGACTTCATCTGCTCAGCTGGGACTATCCGGCAGGAAACGGGCTGAGGGAAATCATTGACCGCGAACGGATCTTTCCCATCACCGTGCTGACCAAACTGTCGTTGGCCGACAAGCAGAAACTGATGAACCAGGGTATCGTTATTTGCGGACAATTGCTCGAAACTCCCGAGGTACTCGAGATAACCAGCCTGGACAAAAACAAACACCAAAAGGTGCTAAACGAAATCAAGTACCTGTGCGGGCAGTAAAGCGCAGCCCTTCCGATCAAATCCCGACTGTTTTTAACCTCTAAAATTGAACAAGCGATGTCTGAATTTACCAATCATAAAGCCCTGAGAGTTGAAAAGCTGGTCGAACTGTTCCAGCTGGTCATTCGCGAAGAGTTGACTTCGGAACTGGTGCCCGGCTACCAGCAGGTCATTGATCATGCCGGCCCGGCCGATGTCATTGCCGTTGTCGACAAATTGGTCCAGCTTCAGATTCCGATGCCCGAGCTGAAAAAAGGGATCAACAAAGCCTTGAACCTTCTGGGCAAATCGTTACAGAATTTCCCTTACCAGCCACCTGTTTCGGGAAGTTTCTTTCACGTGCTCAATCAAAATAACGAGCAGATTGACCTTCGGCTGAAATCCATCCGCCCACTGTTCAAAGAGCTCAACCAAAACCAGCGCGATCCGTTGCTCCGGAAGGAATTAAAAAACAAATTCGTTGATTTGTCGCGGATCGACCTGCATTACCAGATCAAAGAAAACGTACTGTTCCCGCTGATCGAGCGGTATCTGCCCGACTACCGCTGCCTGCAGGTGATGTGGTCGTTTCACGATGACATCCGGCGAAACCTGAAAGAAGCCATCTCGATGCTGGATCTTGCCGATCCCGACCTGAAAAGGTTCAACCGCCTGGCAGGCGATATTTTCTTCAACATTTACGCCATCAAGTTCCGCGAAGAGCGGCTTTTGTTCCCGATTGTCTCGGAGCTGATTCCCGAAAAGGAACTGAACGCGTTAATTCCCGAAAGTCTCGAAATCGGTTTCCCGTTTGTTCAGCCGGCAATACATTCTGAAGAACAAACTGCGATAAAACCTGAAAGTTCCGGAGAAGTGGATTTGAAAACCGGCCATTTATCAGCCGAACAAATCCAGCTGATTTTCAATCATTTGC
Organism: Prolixibacteraceae bacterium; assembly: GCA_016788685.1. Classification (GTDB taxonomy): domain Bacteria; phylum Bacteroidota; class Bacteroidia; order Bacteroidales; family Prolixibacteraceae; genus Aquipluma. The sequence goes on from JAEUSS010000246.1 coordinate 3,412, forward strand.
CGATTGACATTACTTATGTCGATGAAAACAACCAGGTGAAATTTTTCTCAACTCCTGAAAAGCGGATTTTCAGGAGAACCAACTCGATTATTGGCCGAGATGTAAAAAACTGCCATCCGCACGAAAGTGTGCATGTGGTGGAGCAGATTGTGGATGCCTTCCGCAAAGGCGAAAAAGACAAGGCCAGTTTCTGGATTCAGATGAAAGGTGAATTTATCCTGATTCAGTACTTCGCCGTACGCGACGAGAAAGGGAATTACAAAGGCGTGGTGGAAGTTTCGCAGGAAATCACCGAAATCCGAAACATTCAGGGCGAAAAACGGTTATTGGATTGGACACACTAACACCGAAGAAAATGAAGGTAACCCGATATCAGGACCAGGAGAAACATCCGAACCCACATGGCGTGGATGTCAGGAAATTGTATGACAAAGAGTCGGCTCAGGTCTCACACATTACCCTGGAGCCCGGCGAAGGATTAAAGCCCCACAAAACGCCGGTTGATGTGTTTTTTGTTGTGCTCGAAGGAACACCGGTCATTCAGGTGGGCGACGAAGAGGAGATCTGCGAAAAGGATAATCTGATTGAAAGTCCGGCGAATATCGTCCACAACATATACAACCCGACCCAAAGCGTTGCGCGTATTCTGGTGGTAAAAGCCCCCCGGCCGTCAACGATGTCGCGGATTTTATAAGAATCCGGAATCAGTAAATCTGGTTAAACTTCGCTTTGACGATTTCTTTCACCTCCTGCATGTCGATCTTGCGCCCCAGTTCACGCTCAATGGAAGTCACTCCGTAGGTAACAAAACCGCACGGGTTGATGTAGTTAAAGTAGCGCATATCGGTATTCACATTCAGGGCAAAGCCGTGCATGGAAACATAGCGGCTGATCCGAACACCTATCGCACAAATTTTTCGTGACTTCGCCGGAATGGTTGAATCAAGCCAAACGCCTGTTGCGCCTTCTTTCAGGGCGCCTTCCAGTCCGTATTCGGCAATGGTTTGAATGATGGCCTGCTCCATCTTGAAGATGTAATCTTTCACCCCCACTTTATAGTATTCCAGATCAACAATCGGGTAACCCACCAATTGCCCCGGGCCGTGATAAGTAATGTCGCCTCCCCGGTTGATTTTATAATAAATCGCGTCAATCTTTTTCAGAAAATCGCCGTTAACCAGCAGGTTATGCTCATCGCCGCTTTTGCCAAGCGTGTAAACATGCGGATGCTCCACCAGCAAAAAACGATTGAGGCCGCTGCTTTTTTTTCCGGCCAGTTTATCGGCCACCACTTCAGCATGTATCGATTCCTGGTAATCCCAGCATTCCTTGTAGTCTTTCAGACCCAGATCTTCGTAATTAAAATTTGCCATCTCTTTTATTCAGTGATTCAATTCCCGGTTATTTGGCTCCCGCGTGTAATTCTGCCCGGTACGACGACCGGACCAACGGGCTGCTTTCAACAAACGTAAAACCCTTTTTGAGCCCGATTGTTCGGTAACGCTCAAATTGTTCGGGTGTAATATATTCTTTCACCTGAATGTGATTCAATGTCGGCGCCAGGTATTGCCCGATGGTCATCACTTTACAGCCCGCCGCGAGCAAATCATCCATCACCTGCAAAACTTCCGCTTCGGTTTCGCCCAGCCCGAGCATGATCCCCGATTTGGCCACAATTCCGGAGTCGGCAATACAGCGAATGACTTCCAGACTGGTGCGGTATTTGGCCGCACTGCGGATTTGCGGGGTAAGCCGCTCAACGGTTTCCATGTTATGCGAAATCACTTCAGGAGCAGCATCAACCACCTGTTGGATAAGCTCTTTTCTCCCCTGAAAGTCGGGAATCAGCACCTCTATTTTTGTTTCCGGGTTTTGCCTTTTCACTTCGGCAATGGTTTGTTTCCAGAATCCGGCACCGAGATCAGGCAAATCATCGCGGTCAACCGAAGTAATTACGGCATGTTTCAGTTGCATGATGTGAACCGATTCGGCTATTCGCCAGGGTTCTTCGGCATCCGGAGGAAGAGGTTTGCCGGTAGTGACTCCGCAAAACTTGCAGTTGCGGGTGCAAATGTCGCCCAGGATCATAAATGTAGCAGTTCCCCTGTTCCAGCATTCGCCAATGTTGGGACAATTTCCGCTGGTACAAATGGTGTTCAGGTGGTGCTGGGTTACCAGGTTTTTCACCTTCGAATAGCTTTCGCCTTTGGGCAGTTGCATTTTCATCCACCGGGGAAGCCGCTCCCGCCCTTTCATTTCTGCAGTCATTGAATTAAAGTTTCTGCAAAATTAGATTTTAAATCCGAAGGCGAAGAGACTTCCGCGCAATTCATTTCAGAAATATAAGCATAAAGAGCCTGATACGCTTTGGTTTGTTATTTTTGTACTTCAATCAAAAAAAAGATTGATTCATGAAGGCATTGCTCCGGATCATATTTTTATTGGTACCGGTAATGGTTTCCGGACAAATACAGGACCTGCAAAACCTGTCGATTCTGGCCAGCCAGTACTACCAGAACAAAGAGTTCGCGAAGGCCGCCGAATTGTACGAACAGCTCTATTCGGGAACCAGGTCGGAGGGTTATTTCAACATTTACCTTGATTGCCTGATGAGTATTCCGGATTATGAGAAAGCCGAGAAAGAAATCAAAAAAGGACTGCGGGGCAGTTCGTCCGATGCATTTTGGTATGTACAGTGGGGATTCCTGAAAAAAACACAGGGACAATCGGCAGAATCAGCCAAACTATATGAAAAGGCCATTGCGGCGCTCTCGGCCAATCCGAACGAATACCCCGATCTGGCGAACCAGTTTATCAACCGGCGCGAATTTGAGTGCGCGGAAAAGGTTTACATCAAAGGACGCGAAGCACAATCAGCCAATCCGTATAACTATGAACTGGCCCGTGTTTATTACTACATGCGCAACTACGACCTGATGCTGAAAGAATACCTGGAATGGATAAAACTGAAAGACAGCAACTTTGAACTCGTAAAAAGCAGCCTCCTGGCGGTCTTGTCCATGGACGATGAACAAAGAATCAGCAACCAGATGAAAAC
>JAEUSS010000247.1 GCA_016788685.1 Prolixibacteraceae bacterium
GATGTTCTGGTTCCCGAAGTTTACTTTTATCGCCGACCTATACACTGGAAGTGCAGCGTCCGTAATTAAGTCCCGGGGCGTTCATTCAAGCGTAATCAGAGTGGTATTTCGCTGAACTGTTTCCGTTTCCGGATGTAAAACTGGAAAACGATGCTTCGCGGAAGTCTTTTGGCAGACCGGGTGTAATGTCCGGATCGGGCGGCCAGTTTTCGTTTTTTCTGCAGTCCGGGCAGTGAGCGGTAAAAATGAAAGTGGGCTTTCAGAACGCTCCGGATGCCATTCAGGTTGAATTCGGCAAGCAATTTAACAGCGGCCACCCCGTCTAAAATCATGCGCATAAAAAGAACCGGGAAGAGTTGATTTCCGGGCAGGTTTTTGTACAAAAGCCACAGGTTGTTCCTGAAGTTCAGGAACAGTTTACGGGGACTGTCATAAGGCAAGCTTCCGCCACCCACGTGAAAAACAGTACTTTCGGGCGTATAAACGATCCGGTATCCGTTGTTTATCAACCGCCAGCACAGGTCAATTTCTTCCATGTGCGCCCAGAAGTCGGCATCAAAACCACCGGCTTCGTGAAATAGTTTGGCTCTTACAAACATGCAGGCGCCGGTCGCCCAGAAAATATCTGTTTGATTGTTGTACTGTCCCAGATCGGCTTCAACTTCGTCGAAGATCCGGCCGCGGCAAAACGGATAACCAAACCGGTCGATAAAACCGCCGGCAGCCCCGGCATATTCGAAATGAGTCTTCTGGTGGTAGCTGAGTATTTTGGGCTGAACAGCTGCAATGGCCGGATCTGCTTCCATCAGCGCTACCGGAGAATCCAGCCAGCCGGAAGTGACTTCTACATCCGAATTCAGGATAACAAAATAATCAGCTTCAATCTGCTTCAGGGCTTCGTTGTACCCCCGGGCAAAACCGTAATTTTGCTTCAGATCAAGTATTTCGACTTCCGGAAATTCAGTCCGGAGCACCGAAAGCGATTCATCGGTCGAACCATTGTCGGCAACAATAATGTCGGTCGTTTCATTTTTACTGAATTCGATTACCGATGGCAGAAATTGCTGCATCAGTTTGGCTCCGTTCCAATTAAGGATGACAATGGCGATTTTAGGACTCATGAATGGATGAAGGACAGAAAATTAATGCTGAAATCAGATTTTGTTTGCTGCAACTGAAAACCGGAAACCCTGCCGGTTCAGGGAACCAACAATTTCGCCAGAACTACGGCCATACTCTCTTTCTCCAGGTTGTACAGAATGTTGGCAATTTTTTCCATTTTTTCGGGGTCTTCCGATTGTAAAACCAGTTTGATCTCGCGGATCTGTTTTCCCGTCATTTCCTCTTCAAGCAACGACCAGATTTTCAGGTTTTCTTCTTCCTGTTTCGGAACGCCAAGGTGTTCGAGTTCCAGTTTGGTGGCTTCCAGTATCTCACGGGCTTTCAGGATAACCGGGTCGGCATCTTTTCCGGTTCCGGCGGCATCGCGCAGGCTCCAGCTCGAATAGTCGTATTTCAGCTCTTTGATCATTCGTACTTTGCTGCTTTCTTTCCCGAAAATCCGTTCAAGGAAAATAATGGTATGGCTTTTCCATGCTTCCAGGTCAAAGTTTTTAGCCTTCAGGCTTTCGAGCTGTTTGTCGATCAGGGCGAGTTCTTTCTCAATCATGACGGGGATTGTTAGTTTGATGCAATTTACAATGTTTTTTTTAC
>JAEUSS010000286.1 GCA_016788685.1 Prolixibacteraceae bacterium
ACATGTATTACCAATATTTGTAAATTCATTAAATACACTATTTTTGATCCGAATTGTGATCGGAATGTGCGGGAAGTTGGAGGGCCTGAAAAACCTGTTGCGCACAACAGGTTGGGCGCTCCATAAAACAAAATTTCATTCCGGATTAGTTTGAGCATAAAACCTGAAAAACCTGAGAGCTATGAAATTGTATATCCTTCTGATTGTTGCTTGTCTGTTTTTTTTCGGAGTTTCGGCGACCGAAGTTGTTCGGGTTAATCAATTGGGTTATTTGCCTCATTCTGTGAAGGTAGCAGTTTATTTGTCGGATCAGAATACCGATCTGAATTCGTTTCAGTTGATTGAAACGCTTTCGGGAAAGCTGGTTTTTGAAGGCAAACCCGAACCTGCAGATGCAGCGGTTTGGGGAAAACAGCGCGCTTACCGGCTTGATTTCTCAGGCTTTAAGCAAAATGGAGGCTATTATTTAAAGGCCGGTAATGCTGTTTCTCCGTCATTCCGAATTTCGAATGATGTTTATAACGGTACGGCCGATTTTGTACTGAATTACATGCGCCAGCAACGTTGCGGCTACAATCCTTATCTGAACGATTCCTGTCATACACATGACGGAATTATAGTTGATCATCCCGCCAAAACAGGGCAACGGATCGATGTTGCCGGAGGATGGCACGATGCTTCCGATTATCTGCAATACACGACAACATCAGCCAATGCCATTTATCAGTTGTTGTTTGCTTATCAGCAAAATCCAACGGTTTACGGCGATAAGTACCAGGCCAACGGGAGACCCGGAAGCAATGGGATTCCGGATATTCTGGATGAAGCACGCTGGGGGCTTGAATGGCTTTTGCGGATGAATCCGGAAAAGAATGAAATGTATAACCAGATTGCCGATGACCGCGATCATGTTGGATTACGCTTGCCTAATAAAGATTTGGCCGATTATGGTTTGGGTAAATTGTTCCGTCCGGTTTATTTCGTCACCGGAAAATCTCAGGGATTGGGCAAGTATAAAAACCGCACGACCGGGGTTTCGTCAACAGCAGCTAAATTTGCTTCGTCGTTTGCGCTGGGAGCAACTATTTTCGAAAAAATTGATCGGGATTTCGCCGGAAAAATGGGGCAAAAGTCGCGTGAAGCCTGGGATTTTGCCAAGTCGGACCTTGGGAATTGCCAAACTGCATGCGTGGTGTCTCCATATTTTTACGAGGAAGACAATTGGACTGACGATATGGAATTGGCGGCCGCAACAATGATACCGCTCGACACGCAAACCGATTTTCAGAAGGAAGCCAAATATTGGGGCGAACTCGAACCGGTTTCTCCCTGGATGGAGCTGCACCGCGCCCGTCATTACCAATTTTATCCGTTTGTAAACTTAGGTCATGCATTACTTGCACAATCAAAAGATCCTGTCATTTCAAGACAATTTGCCGGTTTAATGAAGCAAGGTTTGGAACATATTCAGAAATACGCCGGAAATGATCCGTTCCGTATTGGCGTGCCATTCGTTTGGTGCTCAAACAATTTCGTGGCTGCTGCCATTACGCAAGCCAAATTGTACCGGAAAATAACGGGCGATACCAGTTTCGAAGAAATGGAAGCGGCACTTACCGACTGGTTGTTTGGCTGCAATCCCTGGGGGACCTCTATGATCTGCGGTCTTCCTTCAGGCGGAGATTATCCGGAAATTCCTCATTCATCGTTAACCCATATCCTGAAGGAAACAACTACCGGCGGATTGGTTGACGGGCCTGTTTATTCACAGATTTATAAAAGCCTGATCGGAATTAAGCTTCAGGAGGCGGACGAATACAGCGATTTTCAGGGTGGTAAGGCTGTGTATCACGATGACATGGGCGATTATTCGACCAATGAGCCAACGATGGACGGAACGGCCAGTTTAAGTTATCTGTTGTCATCGCTCGAAGCCGAAGCCAAAAACAACGAGGTGCAGGATAATGAAGGTGCAGTTATCCGGATAAATCCGGAGGAAAAGAAGGTTTATCTGATTTTCTCGGCCCATGAATATGCTGACGGCGGCCAGGTTATTGCCTCCAGTTTGAAGAAAAACAAAGCCAAAGCTTCATTCTTTTTTACCGGGGTGTTTTATCAAAATCCAGCCAATCAGGAAATGATCAGACGGCTGATTGCCGACGGACATTACCTCGGCGCCCACTCCGATGCTCATTTGTTGTATGCCGACTGGACTAAACGCGATTCGACTCTCGTTACCCGGCAACAGTTTGCTGATGATCTGAAATTGAATTACAAAAAAATGGCGGAATTTGGTATTGCACCCGACAAGGCGCCCGTTTTTTTACCGCCCTTCGAATGGTATAATGCCGAAAGTGTGGATTGGAGCCGTCAGTTGGGTTTAAAAGTGATCAACTTTACTCCCGGAATCCGCTCGAATGCCGATTATACCACGCCTGATATGAGAAATTACCGTTCGTCGGAAACTATTTTGAATGACATCAAGAACTTCGAAAAGAGTAATCCGCACGGATTAAACGGTTGCATTGTCCTGATTCATTTCGGCACAGCTCCCGAGCGCACAGACAAGTTCTACAATAAACTGGGCGAACTTCTTTCTTTCCTGAAGAAAAAAGGGTATTCAACCGAACGATTCTAATCCATTAACAGACCAGAGATGATCGGACAGATATTTGAAATTGCATCTTTAAATATGTCATACCAATTCTGCAGAAGGCTCCTTTTTATAACTTTTTTATGGGGCTCGTCTCTGTTGTTATTTGTGTCCTGCCGACCGGCAGAAAACAAAAAAAACATAAGTGCCCGGGCCGAAACGTATTTTATTTCCGGCGAATTTGCCAAACTGGATAGTCTGGCTGAAGTTGCTCTCCAATCCGGTGAGATCAGCGAAAAGGAACGCTTAACGATAGATTCGTTGAGGGAGATTGGTCGCCGGATCAGGCTTGACTTTAAACTTACCGGATCAGAAGTTCGGGGACGGCTCGAAAAATATTTTCCAGGTCTGGATTCAGCAATGATCAGCAGATGGGAAGAAAACCGAAAGTTGGAAATGCGTCTGATTGACGGTGAAAGGCGCTATTTCAAAAATGCAGTCAGCAATTTGTTCCGGCTCGACGATGAAGCCCGGAAACATAAAATCAGAGTGGATGGGGCTTTGGTCGATTCGCTGGATTTATTCCGGCCCGGCTACACGGCTCGGGTGATCGGTCAAACCCAAACTTCAGGAGAAACGGTTTTGCCGGTCCGGATGAGGCTGAATTATTCGGTTTCGGTAAAACCCAATGCCGTGCCTGCCGGAGAAATAATTCGCTGCTGGATGCCTTTCCCGAGAGAAGGGCATGCCCGGCAAACGAACATCAGCTTACTGAAATCTGATCCTGAAAATGCCCTGATTGCTCCGGAAGAAAGTCTTCAGCGTACGGTTTACCTCGAAAAGAAAGCTGAAAAGGATATGCCAACCACTTTCCGCATCGAATTTGAAGTAGAAACGGCGTCGCAATATTTTGATCTGAACCCGGATGACATTAAACCTTATGATTCGGGAAGTGCAGTCTATCGCGAATATACGGCCGAGCGCGCGCCGCAGATTTTATTCACGCCCACAATCAGGAGGCTGGCCGACAGTATTGTTGCCGGAGAAACCAATCCGCTGCTGAAAGTTCAGAAAATATACAACTGGATCAACAGTTCGGTGCGTTGGGCCAGTGCGCTGGAATACGGTACAATGGGCGATATCCCGGGCTACGTGCTGCAAAACCATCATGGTGATTGCGGGATGCAAACCTTGCTGTTTATGACTTTGGCCCGTTCGCAGGGGATTCCGGTGAAATGGCAAAGCGGCTGGATGCTTTATCCGCGCAACGTTAATCTGCACGACTGGTGCGAAGTTTATTACGAAGGGGTGGGCTGGGTCCCGCTCGATCAGTCGTTTGGATTACAGAACTCTGACGATGAGAAAGTCCGGAATTTTTATCGCTCCGGAATTGATTCGTATCGGTTGATTGTGAATGACGATTACAGCCGGAAACTGTTTCCGGAGAAAAAATACCTGCGCAGCGAGCCGTACGATTTTCAGCGCGGAGAACTGGAATGGGAGGGAGGAAACCTCTATTTTGACCAGTGGAGCTGGGACATGGAGGTGGAATACCAATAGGGGCGGGT
>JAEUSS010000323.1 GCA_016788685.1 Prolixibacteraceae bacterium
CTTTCAGCAAGCCATTTATCCGCTCAAACCGAAAAAGGCAAAATGATGATTAACGCCTTCGGAAATTACAGCAAAACAACCAGCGAAAACGGAGTCACCACCAACCAGCTCAGCACCAGAACCAAATCGCTGAACGCCGGAACTTCGGTTGGATACTTCTTTGCAGACCAATTTATTGCCGGAGTCGGGTTAGAATATGTTCACGGAAAAGAAGACCGGTTTAATTCCGTGTTCATAAACAATTTCATTCAGGCCGAAGAAATGAATATCAAATCCAGCGGGTTGCTGCCCCACGCCTACCTTGGCTATTACCTGCCTGTTGTTCCGAAACTCTATTTCAATTCCTGCATAAAAATCAGTTACGGGCAACTTAAATCCGACTACAAAACGTCTTATTACGGAAGAGAACTGTCAACTGACGGATCAATACTTCTGCCGGGCACCGGTTCACCTTACAGCAGGGGAGCTGAAAGCAACATGAAGTCGGATTATTTCGAAACGCTTATTACTCCGGAACTGTCGTATCTTTTTGCCCGGAACTTCAGTGTTTACCTTGGGTGCGGAGGCATTTCGTATTCGATGTACGACTGGAAAACGGACAATTCGAGCTGGCTGATTTCATTCAACCCGAACTACTGGAAACTGGGAATCAAGATTCATTTATAACCCGGCTGTTTGTCCGGCTTCCGGGCATAGTACAAAACCACCAAGCCCCCGCCATCCTTCCGGACGATGAGGGCTTGTTTCATTTATACACTTATCAGGGGAAATTGATCCAATGACTTCGAGTCATCGGATCAATGGCTTTAATCAAGAATTACACTCCCAATTTATTTCTCCTTATCTGTTCGGCACTGGTAAAATTGTTTTTCACCACATGGCCTTTCAATGGCAGGATTTTTTCGTGGATGGCGTCGATGATCCAGTCGGCACATGGGAAGAATGAATCTTCCAACTCGTAAGCCGGGGTGATCCAGTTGCGCGAACCCACCACTACCGGCGGAGCATCCAAATCGTCGAAGGCCAGTTCCGAAATGGTTTGAGCCATTTCTTTCATGAACGAACCACGCGATGAAGCATCACCCGAAATTACAATACGACCGGTCTTTTTCAGCGAAGCCAACACCGGCTCATAATTGAACGGAACCAAGCTGCGTGCATCAATCACTTCAGCCGAAATGCCGTATTTTTCCTGAAGTTTGTCGGCTGCTTCGATGGCACGATACAAGGTTGCACCAATCGTCAGGATGGTTACGTCTTTACCCGCACGTTTCACATCGGGTTCTCCCATCGGAATTTCATAGTATCCTTCAGGCACACCACCTTCGTGGAAATGTTCGCCCAAATCGTACAAACGCTGACTTTCGAAGAAAATCACAGGGTCAGTGCCCTGTAAAGCAGCATTCATCAAACCTTTGGCATCGTATGGAGTAGCCGGGAAAACCACTTTCAATCCGGGAATTTGTGCGGTCAAGGCAGTCCAGTCCTGCGAGTGCTGAGCACCATATTTCGACCCCACTGAAACGCGCAGGACCACCGGCATTTTGATCACGTTTCCGCTCATGGCCTGCCATTTCGGAAGTTGGTTGAACACCTCATCACCGCAACGGCCCAGGAAGTCGCAATACATGATTTCAGGAATAACGCGACCACCACACATGGCGTAACCAATGGCTGTACCCACAATAGAGGCTTCAGAAATTGGCGAGTTGAACAAACGGTGGTATGGCAAAGCTTCGGTTAGCCCGCGATATACAGCGAAAGCGCCACCCCAGTCGCGGTTTTCCTCACCGTAAGCAACCAAGGTCGGGTCTTTGTAAAAACGATCGATAATGGCTTCGAAAATACCATCGCGGTAGGCGTATTGTTTAATTTTTGAATGCTGTTTTCCTGAAGCGTCGAACGCGAAACGCTCTTTTTTGGTTAGCTGCTGAACGCGTGGATTTTCGGCCATCGGGTGGTTCACATCCGGAGCACGGTCTTCCATACGGTCAACCGACTCGTTGGCAAACATCATTTCGCCAATCAGGTTCGGATATTTTTCCATATCCATACGCGGCGACACTTTATCGTCGATAGCCAGTTTCAGGTTGGTTTCCATCAGGTTGATGACCGAACCTTTGATCTCGGTCAGTTGAGCTTCGGTAGCCACACCGGCTTTCACCAGTTCACGGCCAAACCAGGCAATCGAATCCTGTGCTTCCCAGGCTTCAATTTCTTCTTTCGAGCGGTACGACGAAGCATCCGACGGAGAGTGACCGCTGTAACGGTAAGTCAGCACATCCAGCAAAACCGGACCGTGTTTTTCTTCCAGAATTTTGCGCTTGCGCTTGTATGCGTCGATCACGGCCAGCGGGTTGTAACCGTCCACACGTTCGGCGTGCAACTGATCGGCATTCAATCCGGCGCCAATACGGGCTGCAATGTTGTAACCCATCGTTTCACCGCAGGTTTGTCCGCCCATTCCGTATTGGTTGTTCATGATGTTGATGATCAGCGGAAGTCCGCCTTTCATATCGCCTTCCCACAATTCGTTGAACTGGTCCATGGTGGCAAAAGCCAGACCTTCCCAAACCGGACCGCAGGCCATTGAAGCATCGCCGATGTTGGCCACCACGATACCCGGTTTACGGTTCACTTTTTTGAACAAAGCAGCACCCACCGAAATGTCACCCGAACCGCCCACAATAGCGTTGTTCGGATACACACCGAATGGAGTGAAGAATGCATGCATCGACCCACCCAAACCTTTATTGAAACCAGTTTCGCGGGCAAAGATTTCGGCCAGTGTTCCGTAAATCAGAAATTTAACGGCTAATTCTTTTACTGTTCCTGAATGACTGTTTTTTACGGGAGCGAAAGTCGTTCCGTCGAAATGGCTTTCCATGACCTGCATCAATTGTTCATCGCTCAGCTTTTCGATGGCCGACAAACCTTTGGCAAGGATTTCGCCGTGCGAACGGTGCGAACCGAAAATAAAATCCTCGACGCCCAGCGTGTAGGCCATACCTACCGCAGCAGCTTCCTGACCAATCGACAAATGCGCAGGTCCAGGGTGATTGTAAGCGATACCGTTGTAATCGCCGCGGATTTTAATCAGGTTCAGCATGGTTTCAAACTCGCGGATCACCACCATGTCGCGGTAAATACGCAGCAAATCTTCGTTACTGAAGTTGGCTTTTTCTTCTTCAACAGTTTTGTTGTATTGGTTTACAGGAATTGGCTGAAATGTAATCTCGCCGGCTTTCCTGACTTCTGACGGATCAATAAATTGACTTTTTGGCATCGTATTTAGATTTTAATTTGTTTTTGTTCATTGTTAATTTGGGTTGCTCTTTCAGGAGCGAGTTTAAAGTTTAAGGTCTAAAGTTTAAAGTTCTGGCTTGCGAGCGATATCATTTGAATTTAGATCCTTTGATTTCGGATTGATTCAGATATTCCATAAAACCACTAATCAATTTACTCGATTCTTCAGCCATTTGGAATGCCTTATCAAATTCTTCCTTTGAAATGTATTCATTGTCGAGAGCGCTATATAACTGAGAACGTGTTTCTCCAGATGATCCTTTTGCTATTGATAAAAATTGGATGAATTCCCGATTTCCATTTCGTTCAAAGCCTTCAGCAATATTATCCATGATTGAACCCGAAGATCCTTTTATTTGGCCAACCAAGCGAAAATCTTTGGAAAAACCAGTATACATTGTGAAGCCATGAATTAATTTACAAAGTTCTCTTGCTTGTTGCCAAGCCTTTATGTCCTCAAACCTGCTAATTGTTGCCATAACTTTCGACTTTAAACATTTAACGCTAAACAGATTTTCACTTTAACCCGATAATCAAATTCTTTGCGTTGGGTTCAACTTTAAACTTTGAACATGAAACGTTGAACTCTTTCAGAACTGAAATATCGTCTCCTTTATAATCTCACTCACAGTTGGGTGCGGGAAAACGATTTCTTCCACATCCTGAACGCGCAACTGCGCTTCGATCAATGCACAGGCTCCCCAG